>NZ_JBFRFD010000074.1:0-9674 GCF_052114645.1 Arthrobacter sp. 2YAF22_2 | reverse complement strand
TGCATGTCTTGCTGGTCCGGGTCCACGGTGTGGTGCCGCCGCTGGAGGCCGACGACGGCGACGCCCAGTTGCGAGGCAGCGGCCAGGTCCCGGGCCATCCCCTGGCGCCCGGCGCCTCGCGGGATAACGCCAAGTCCGGGGACGCGGCGTGAAGGCCGGCAAGGGCGGCGGTTCCACCTCGTGGCGCAAGGGGGACGGCGTTGCCGGTAGGCCGTGGACAGGTACGGTCCGTGAATACGACCTCCTCAAGGAACTCACCATTGGGGTTGTGGTGGTGGGACTCTTGGTGCTCGGTGTGTCCGCACTCTTCGGTGCCCCGGATGAGCCCAGCGTCAGCCTCAAGACGTGGGCCGCCGCCGCCCCGGCAGACTTCGTGGCAACTGCCGCAAAGGAGCTGGGAGGAATCAGCGATACGGCAGGGTACGGGCCGCCCTACAATTCCACGGCGGACGCGTCGCAGAAAATCGGCCCGATCGACCTCCAAAGTTTCTCCGGCGTGCGTCTCCCGGTCGATACCGCCAGGGATTTCGTCATCGGTCCGCTGCAGTCCTTGCCGTCCCCGCCGGCCGCCTTGGCCGACTGGGCGGCCGCCACCGACGAGCAACGGGCCAGCTGGACCGCCGCCTATTCAGACGCCCTGGCCGCTGCCCCCGACGACGACCCGGCCAAGGTGGCCGACGGCGCCTATGGCCCGGTCCCCGCGCTCACCGGGGCGTTGCTGGACATGGCGCGGCAAGGCACCCTGGATGGCGTGCTTCAGGGCGGCGGAAACTTCTACAACATGGACTACACCCGCAGCCTCCTGTTCCTCGGAGACGGCAGCTACTTCCCGGATCTTGCGGCCAGCCAGCACCTCTCCGGARACCAATGGGGCGTGATGAACGAGACCGGTGACACCCCCGGACAGTCATGGCTGTGGCTCTTCTCGCTCCTCTACCAAGTGGAACCGTTCAAGTCCGCGCCGAGTGTCGACGCACTGGCAGTCCTCACAATGGTCGTGCTGACCGCGCTGCTGACGCTGCTGCCCTTCATTCCGGGCCTGAGGTCGATCCCGCGCAGGCTGCCCGTTCATCGTCTGATCTGGCGGGACTACTACCGAAACCGTTGATGCAACGCGGCGGGGCTACCGGGCCGCGGCCTCCGCGGGCTCCGGCTCGGTCGCGTCGCCACTCGCGTCGACGTCGGACTTGCGCAGCTTGGCGCCCTCGACGTCGACGTCCGGGAGGATGCGGTCCAGCCAGCGCGGCAGCCACCAGGCCTTGCTGCCGAGCAGGTACATCACGGCCGGGACGATCGTCATCCGCACCACGAAGGCGTCGATCAGCACGCCGAAGGCCATCGCAAAGCCCAGCGGCCGGACCATATTCAGGTGCGAGAAGATGAAACCGGAGAACACGCTGACCATGATGATCGCGGCGGCGGTGACCACCGCCGCCGCATGGCTGAAGCCGACGCGGACCGCGCGCTTGGCTGTTTCGCCGTGCATGTAGGACTCGCGCATCCCGGAGGCGATAAACACCTGGTAGTCCATCGCCAGGCCGAACAGCACACCGATCAGGATGATCGGCAGGAAGCTGAGCACCGCCCCGGGGTTCTCGACCCCGAACACGGCACCCAGCCAGCCCCACTGGTACACCGCGACGACGGCGCCGAACGCGGCGGCGAGCGAGAGCAGGAACCCGCCGGTCGCCAGCAGCGGCACCCAGATGGAACGGAACACGAGCAGCAGCAGGAGCAGCGAAAGTCCGACCACGATCGTGAGGTACGGCGGCAGCGCGTCCCCGAGTTTGGTGGACACGTCGACGTTGCCGGCGGTCTGTCCGGTGAGGCCGATGCTGACCCCGGTGGAGTCCTTGATCTGGGCCTTTTCGGCGCGGAGTTCGGAGACCACCTGGACGGTGCTGGCGCTGGCCGGACCCTCCTTCGGGAGGATCTGGAAGACCGCGGTGCGGCGGTCCTCGCTCAGGGCCAGCGGCACGGCGGCGGCCACGTTGTCCGTGCCGCGCAGGATGTCCGCGACGTCGAACTGCTTGGCCTGCGCATCGGCGGCGCTCAGGTCCGCCGGCAGGTCGCCAACCACAATGATCGGCCCGGTCATGCCCTCGCCGAAGCTCCGTTTCGTGACGTCGTACGCCTTGAAAGCCTGCGAAGCCACCGGCTCGGAGCTGGCGTCCGGCAGGGCGAGCCGCAGCTGGCTGGCGGGCAGCGCCACCACGCCCAGCAGCAGCACGCCCGCCAGCAGCGACAGCCACGGGTGCCTCGTGACGACGCCGCCCCAGCCGTGGCTGCTGCGGTATTCGTCCTTGGCCAGGTCCTCGGTCTCGTGCCCGGGCGCGRCGTTGTGCTGCTCCGCCTTGGCCCAGGCCCGTTTGGACACCAGTTTGCGCCCGATCAGCGACAGGACCGCCGGCGTGAGGGTCAGTGCGACGACGACGGCGACGGCCACCGTGGCGGCGGCCGAGAGCCCCATGACGGCCAGGAAGGGCAACCCCGGCACCACGAGGGCCGCGAGGGCGATGATGACCGTGAGGCCGGCGAACAGCACCGCGTTGCCGGAGGTGCCGGTGGCCAGCGCCACGGACTCCTCGGGGTCCATCCCGGCGAGCAGTTGGCCGCGGTGCCGGTTGACGATGAACAGGGAGTAGTCGATCCCGACCGCGAGGCCGAGCATGAGGGCCAGCATCGGGGAGATGGAGCTCATGTCCACGGCGCCGCTGAGCGCGAAGGTGCCGCCGACGCCGACGCCGACGCCGACTATGGCCATCAGCAGGGGAAGCCCGGCGGCGATCAGCGTGCCGAGCATGACCACCAGGACCAGGGCGGCGACCGCGATGCCGATGACCTCGGCGGTGCCGAAGATCTCCGAGATGTCCTCGCTGATCTCCTTGCTGGGCAGCGCCGTCACGTTGGCGGCGGAGACCTCTTTGACGATGTCCTGGACTTCCTGCCGCACTTCCGGCTTGAGCCCGTTGATCGAGGTCTTGAACTGCACCTGGGCAATGGCGGCCTTGCCGTCCTCGGAGACGAAGCGCAGGCCCCTGGAAGCGTCCAGCTGGCGTTGGCCCAGCGCCAGCTTGGCCTTGCCGGCCGCGAGGTCCTTGGTGCCGGCGTCGAGCTTCGCCTGGCCTTCGGCGAGGGCTGCCTTCTGCTGTCCCAGCCGTGCCTCGATGGCCGCCGTCGGCAGCCCGGCCGCGGTCATCTGCGCTTCTGCGGCATCCAGCTGGGCCCTGCCGGCGGCGAGATCCGCGGCGGACTTGTCCAGCTGGGCCTTGCCCGCGGCGGCCTGTTGTTCGCCGGTGGCAAGATCGGCGCCGGCCTTGTCCAGCTGCGCCTGGGTGGCAAAGGGATCAACGGTTCCCTGCACGTCCGGGATGGTCTTGAGCTTGGCCAGCGCGGCGGAGACAGCGGCCTGGCCGGCCGGGCTGAACCGCGCGTCGTTGGCTTCGAAGACAATGCTCGCGGAGCCGCCGGAGGAGGCGGGGAGGTCCTTCTTGAGCTTGTCCGCCATCTGCTGGGTCTCGGTTCCAGGGATCTGGAAGTTGTTGGACAGCGTGCCGTGGAAGGCCGCTGCGGCCCCGCCCACCGCCACCATGACGGCAAGCCACAGCGAGATGACGAGCCAGCGGCGGCGGTAGGAGAATTTGCCGAGGCGATACAGCAGTAGTGCCATGTCAGAACCGATCTGCGGAAGGGGCGGCGGAGGGAGTGGCTGCCGGAGTGGCTGCCGGGGAGGCGAATCCGGAGCCGAGAAGGCTCATGGAGTCGATCAGTAGCTGGCGCAGGGTGGAGAGCGATTCGGGGGAGAGCGAGCCTTGGCAGCGGGCGAACCAGACGTCCATGGCTGCTTTGCCGCAGGAGATGATGGAGCCGGCGAGAGCGCGGAGGTACAGTTCGTCGATCTCGATTCCGGCCTCCTGACCGAAGCGCACCCGGGCGGCGTCGATGATCTCCGCTGTGCAGTGGTCCCAGGCTTCCAGTTCGGACCGGTTCAGCTGCGGGTTGGACTGGCCCAGGCTGTAGAGCTCGGCCAGCGGTGCCACGGTCATGGGGTCAGCGAGCTCAACCAGGGCGGCGCGCGCGGATTCCAGGATCGGCTCGCCGGCGGGGCGGAGCCGGAACTGCTGGAGTGCCTTGTCCAGGAACCCGTGGGTTGCCGAGGCAAGGGCCGCCTCGGTGCTGCTGAAGTAGTTGAAGAAAGTTCGGCGGGAAATGCCGGCCGCCTCGGCGATGTCCTCCACGGTGAAGTTGCCTGGCCCCTTGCCGCGGAGCAGCCCGACTGCCGCTTCCGTGATGGCCTGGCGGGTGGCTGCCTTGTTCAGCTCCCGCCGCGAGGGCGCTCCGGCGTCGGCGTGGGCTGCCGTGTTGGACGGGGGAGGAGTGGGCATGCGATTACACTACGTGCATGTTTGCACTCAGGGCAACTTTATTTGCCGGCCTCGGTGCGGGCCGGCGCGAGCCGGATCGATTGGCCCGTGGCGCCTGCTTCGCCGTCGCCCAGCGGGACCGCCAGCACGGCCGTCCCGTAGGCGCAGATTTCCGTCCAGTTGTTGGCCATATGCGCCGTGTCGAAGCGCATCGCAACAATTGCGTTGGCACCGCGCTGCGCGGCCTCTGCGACCATCCTGGCCATGACCTCCTGGCGGCTGTCGTAGAGGACCTGGGTCAGTTCGCGGAGCTCGCCGCCGGCCAGCGACCGTAGGCCCGCCACCACCTGCGCGCCGATGTCCCTCGAGCGGACGGTGAGCCCCATGACCTCGCCGAACACGGCGTCAATCCGGTGGCCCGGGATGTCGTTCGAAGTGACGATCAGCATGCCCTGAGCCTAGCCACTTTGCCGGCCGAGGCAACGGGAAAGTCCTGCGGAAAATCATTCACAGGAAGCTGAAAGGTTGTGAACAGCTCTTCCTGAGCCCCAGGGGTCAGACTGGGGGCAGGTCTCGCGGAGAGACCGCAGCCAACGGAGCCGTCACCTGGCGGCAGACTGAGGAGACAGTACATGTCACGCACCAAGAGAATCACGCTCGGCATCTCTGCCGCCGCGCTGGCGGTGGGCGCCGGTCTTGGATTGGCCGGGATGGCCTCCGCCACCACGACGCCGACGCCCGCCCCCAGCGCGAGTGCCGGCACCGCCGTGCCCGGTGACGGCAGTGGACGTGGTGGCCACGGCCACGGCGGCGAACGCGCCGGTCTTGGCGGAGCGAACGCCGCCGAACTCGCCACCAAACTCGGCGTCGACAAAGCCAAGGTCACCGCCGCCCTGAAAACCTTCCGAGACGCGCACAAGCCCACCACTCCGCCGGCCGCCGGCACCAAGCCGGACCGCACCGCACTGCAGGCGGAGTTGGCCAAGTCGCTCGCCTCATCGCTTGGCGTTGAAGAGGCCAAGGTCACCGCCGCCCTCGAGGAGCTCCGCACCGCCGAGCAGGCGGACCATACCGCGGCGCTGAAGACCAGGCTGGACAAGGCTGTTAGCAACGGCACCCTGACCCAGTCCGAGGCCGACGCAGTCACCAAGGCCGTGCAGAAGGGCGTCATCGGCGGAGGCGGCCGCTAAGACTGCTTGACACCAACTCACCACAGCCGCTTAGGCAACGAAGAAGTCCCCGGGAACTGGGTTCCCGGGGACTTCTACGTGCCGTTCGGTTTGAGCAGCCAGCCGGAGCGCCTAAACCTTGGCGCCGGCCAGTTCGCGTGCCTCGGACGCGTCGGAGGCGGAGTCGCCGGCGCGGACGTCAGCAGCGGCAGCGGTGGCGACGGCGTCGTCACTGAACGGGTCACCGTGGCGGAGCGCGTTGTAGAGCGACTCGTCCAAGATGCCCTGGCGCTTGGCGACGATCGCGGGGATCAGGGCCTGGCCGGCCACGTTGACCGCGGTGCGGCCCATGTCCAGGATCGGGTCGACGGCCAGCAGGAGCCCGACGCCGGCCAGCGGCAGTCCCAGCGTGGAGAGCGTCAGGGTGAGCATGACGACGGCGCCGGTGGTGCCGGCGGTCGCGGCGGAGCCCAGCACGGCGACGAGGGCGATCAGCAGGTACTGGCTGAAGTCGAGGTGGATGCCGAAGAACTGGGCCACAAAGATGGCCGAGATAGCAGGGTAGATCGCGGCGCAGCCATCCATCTTGGTGGTGGCGCCGAGCGGCACGGCGAAGGAGGCGTAGGCGCGGGGGACGCCCAGGTTGCGTTCGGTGACCCGCTGGGTAAGCGGCAGGGTGCCGATCGAGGAGCGGGAAACGAAGGCCAGCTGCACGGCCGGCCAGACGCCGGAGAAGTACTGCTTGATGGACAAGCCGTGGCTGCGGACCAGGATCGGGTAGACCACGAACAGCACGAGGGCCAGACCGACATAGATCGCGAACGTGAACTTGCCGAGCGAGCCGATGGTGTCCCAGCCGTAGACGGCAACAGCGTTGCCGATCAGGCCCACGGTACCCAGCGGGGCGATCCGGATGATCCACCAGAGGACCTTCTGGATCACGGCCAGGGCGGAGGCATTGAGGTTCAGGAACGGTTCGGCGGCCTTGCCCACCTTAAGCGCGGCAATGCCGACGGCGATCGCGATCACCAGGATCTGCAGGACATTGAAGCTCACGGACGTGCTGGCGACGCCGTCGGTGACGGTGGTGCTGGCGCCGAGGCCCAGGAAATTCTTCGGGAACAGCCCGATCAGGAAGGCCCACCAGTCGCCGGACTTGCCGGCGTACTTGGCTTCCTGGGTGATGCCGGTGCCGGCGCCGGGCTGCAGCAGCACGCCCAGCCCGATGCCGATCAGGACGGCGATCAGCGAGGTGATGGCGAACCAGAGCAACGTGTTCCAGGCCAGCCGGGCCGCGTTGGAGACGGCGCGCAGGTTGGAGATGGAGCTGACGACAGCAGTGAAGATGAGCGGCACGACGGCGGTCTGCAGCAGTGAGATGTAGCTCGAACCGATGGTCTGCAGCGTGGCGCCGAGGGCGTTGGGGTTGGTTTTGGTGCTGCCCGTGTACTTCGCGAGCAGGCCGAGGCCCAGGCCCACGATCAGGGCGGCAATGATCTGGAAGCCGAACGAGCTGGCCCATTGGGGCAGCCGGAAACCGGGCTTACCTGCGGTTGCGGAGGTGCTTGTCTGAGTGGTCACCCGGACACGCTAGGGCCCCGCCGCATAGCACGGCGAACAAACGTTGAGAAATATTACGCGACGCAGTTTCGACTGCGCCCACAAGATCCCCGCAAAGAAGCCGCAAGACCACCCGTTTGTGAAGTTATTCCAACCCGAAGTGTGGTGATTGTCTCGCCCAAGGCCCGGGGGAGCAGGCAACGGCACGGCCGTCTTCCGGAAGCGTGCGTCAAAGCGACGAAGGAGCAGCACGCGGAGGAAGGCGGCCGTGCCGTTGCGAGCACGCGGAGGAAGGCGGCCGCGCCGCGGCCCCGGGCCCCGGCCTACCCCAGGAGCGCGCGCTTCAGGGTGTCCAGGCCCACCGAACCCATGTTCAGCGCCTTGGTGTGGAACGCCTTGAGGTCGAAGCCGGGCCGGGCTTCGAGCTCGGCCCGGATCTGCTCCCAGAGCCGCTGGCCCACCTTGTACGACGGCGCCTGTCCCGGCCAGCCGAGGTAGCGGGTGAACTCGAACTTAAGCTGGCCCTCACTGATCGCAAGGTTCTTCTTGAGGAACTCGTACCCCGTGTCCGGGGTCCAGGTGCCTGACCCCCAACGATCAGGAACCTGCAACTCGAGGTGCACGCCAATGTCGAACACCACGCGGGCGGCGCGCATCCGCTGCATGTCGAGCATGCCCATGTGGTCGCCCGGGTCCTTCAGGTAGCCCAGCTCCTGCATCAGCTTCTCGGCGTAGAGTGCCCAGCCCTCGCCGTGTCCGGAGGTCCAGCAGACGTTGCGGCGCCATTTGTTGAGCAGTTCGCGGCGGTAGGTGGCGGTGGCGACCTGCAGGTGGTGGCCGGGAACGCCCTCGTGGTAGACCGTGGTGGTCTCGGCCCAGGTGGTGAAAGTGTCCTCGCCCGGCGGCACTGACCACCACATCCGGCCGGGACGGCTGAAGTCATCCGAAGGACCCGTGTAGTAGATGCCGCCTTCCTGGGTGGGGGCGATTTTGCACTCGAGGGTCTTCATGACGTCTGGGATGTCGAAGTGCACGCCCGCGAGGTCGGCCACAGCCTTGTCCGAGAGCTCCTGCATCCAGGCGCGCAGGGCGTCGGTGCCCTTGAGCTGCCGGGACGGATCGTTGTTAAGGATCTCCTTGGCCTCGTCGACCGTCACGCCGGGGCGGATTTCCCCGGCCACGCGCTGCTGCTCGGCGATCAGGCGGTCCAGCTCCTGTACGCCCCAGGCGTAGGTCTCCTCCAGATCCACGGCGGCGCCGAGGAAGGACCGGGACGCCAGGGCGTAGCGCTCCCGGCCCACGGCGTCCTTCTCCGGGGCGGCCGGGAGAAGTTCGGATTCCAGGAAGCCGGCCAGCCGGGCGTAGGCGGAACGGGCGGCGGCAGCGCCGGCGTCGAGCTTGGACTGCAGGTCCTCGGGCAGCGGACCGTCCGCGGTCTTGGCGTCGGCGGCGAGCTTGGCGAAGAAGCCGTCGTCGGCCGCATGCCTCGTGGCCTGTTCAATCACGATCTTCACCTGGCGGATGGCGGCAACTTTGCCGTCCTCCTTGGCGGCGCGCAGGGACACGATGTAGCCGTCGAGGGCCGCCGGAACGTTGTGCGCGCGTCCGGCGATGTGGTCCCAGTGTTCGGCCGTCTCCGTCGGCATGAGATCGAAAATGGCGCGGATGTCCTGCGAGGCGGAGGCGATGTTGTTCAGGTCGGCCAGGTCCCAGCCGGACTCGTGGATTTCCAGCTGCAGGCCCAAGCGTTCGCGCATCGCGTCAAGGGTGACAGCGTCGACGTCGTCGGCGGGCTCCAGCCCGTCGAGGGCGGCGAGGGTTTCGCGTGCGGCGGCGGCGAAGGCCTCCTGCCCGGCGGGCGAGAAATCCTGGTATTCGGTTTCGTGGCCGGGCAGGCCGAGTTCCGTTGCGAAGCTCGGGTTAAGCCGGATCAGGGTGTCGGTGTAGGCATCGGCCACGGCGTCGATCGCGGTTTTCGCGCGCGCGGGGACCGGGCCGGGAGTGGTGTTCTCAGTGGTTTCGGTAGTCACCCGAATGAGACTAGCCGGGCCGGGGCGGTTATGAAAGGGTTACTGAACTTTTCCTAGCCGCGGCTGCGCTTCCACGAACCTGGCCCGGGTTTCGGCGCCAGCTGCAGCTGCTGCCGCCGGATCCAGTGCCGAGCGCTGGGCTTCGCCGGCGCGGCGGTTCCGCCGTCGCCAAGGGACAGGACGACGGCGGTGAGCGCCGCCAGCTCCTCCGCCGTCGGCTCGCCCTTGACCACGGCGAGCAGCGGCTGCCCTGCCGGCAAGGCACCAGCTTCGATCCCGGATTCCGACGTCGTCACAGCGGGATGTTTCCGTGCTTCTTGGCGGGCAGGCTGGCGCGCTTGTCCCGCAGGGCCCGCAGGCCCTTGATGATCTGGAGACGGGTCTCGGAGGGGGCAATGACCGCGTCTACGTAGCCCAGCTGCGCGGCCTGGTATGGGTTGAGCAGCTCCTCCTCGTACTGCCGGATGACGTCGGCGCGCTTGGCCTCGACGTCGCCGCCGGCCTCCGCGACCGCGGCGAGTTCGCGGCGGTACAGGATGTTGACCGCGCCC
>NZ_JBFRFD010000073.1:0-9718 GCF_052114645.1 Arthrobacter sp. 2YAF22_2 | reverse complement strand
TGGTGACGCCCATGGCGCCGGCATCCTGCGCCGTCAGGTGGGCGAAGACCAGCCAGTCCTGCGCGGTGCGCTGCATCCAGGTTCCAATATTGGAGACCAGGGCGCCGATGAACCAGATCCGATAATTCAGGACACCCAGCGATTGGAAGGTGGACCTCATGGCCGGACCTCCCCCGGTGTCGGTGTAGCTGTCAGCCGGTTCGGYGTCGTATCAATCAGCCCGTTCCGCCGGGAAATCCTCGGCCGGGATATCCTCGGCGGGAATCTCCGCAGAGGGGACATCCTCCGCGGATGTTCCCGCCGCGACGTCCTCGGCCGGGGCGTCGGCGGCGTCGTCCTGCTCCGCATCCTCGGGCCGCACCCGTTCGGCCCACGGAACCCACTCCGGGGCCAGGATTGAGTCCTCGGAGGGCAGCAGGCCAAGCTCGTCCACCGTGACGGTCTTGGAGCGTGAATTGCGAGTCAGCACCGCGTACCACTGCCACCCGCCGTAACCGGGAAGCAGTGAGTCGAAAAGGTGGGTGACCAGGCGGTCACCTTCACTCTTGACGCCTAGATGCCGGCCGACCTGTTCCGCCGGGGCGATGCCCTCCACGGCGGCGCGGGCGACGTCGACGGAGGCGGCCAAGAAGGCGTCGGGCTTGCCGGTGCGCCAGACGGGGACGCCGTAGCGTGGCTTGGATCCTGCTTTGGCGCCGGCGGCGACGGGGGCCGCACCAGCCGCCGCGGCGGCGTTCTGCTCAGGTTCCGGTGTCATCGTGGGCCTTACGCGTCCAACTCGTCGGCGACCTTGCGAAGCGCGGCGGCGATGGCCTTGGCCTTGTTGCCTTCCGGGTACTTCCCGGCGGACAGCGTTCCGGAGAGGTTGTCCAGCACGCTCACGAGGTCCTGCACCAACGGCGCGAGGTCCTTGGCGCTGGGCCGCTTGGCCTTGGCAATGGAAGGGGCCCTGTCCAGTACCCGCAGGCCCAGGGCCTGGGCGCCCTTACGGCCGTCGGCGACGCCGAACTCCACCCGGGTTCCGGCCTTTAGCTCAACTACGCCTTCGGGCAGCGCCGACTTGGGCAGGAAGACCTCCTGGCCATCTTCGCCTGCGAGGAATCCGAAGCCTTTGTCCTTGTCATACCACTTGACCTTGCCGGTGGGCACGTAATCAACCTTCTTCGATCTGCTGGGACGCGGCCGACGGTCAGCGCATCCGCATGGATATGCGGGTTCAGGGTGTGACCGCCCGGACCGTGTTGGTCTGTTCCTCCAAGGTTATCCTGCCTTGGCCACTTTGGCGGTTTGAGGCGCGGTCAGAGCGGGGCTGTTAGCGTTGCCTCCATGACACCACAGCACCTCCGGCGGCCCCTCTTGGTTCTTGCGGCCGCAGTTGCCGCGCTCTCACTCGCCGCCGTCGGCGCCGTCATGGCCATGGCTTTCAACAACACCGTGGCCCCCGTCTGGATCACCTCCACCGCGCTCTACGGGCTGCCCGTGGCGTTCCTGCTCATGCTGGCCCTCGTGTTCGACGCCGTTGCGGCCCGGCGCCGGACGCCAGGGCACGGCGAAAGGTAACGTTGGACTGATGTCCCTGATCCGCGCGCTCAGCAAGGAACTGCAGGCCCGCAGCGACGACTCGTTGCGGGCCCTGTTCGCCGCGCGGCCGGATCTGATCTCTCCGCCGGTTCCGGATTTCTCCGCGCTCGCCGCCCGGGCCAGCGGCCGGGTCAGCGTGCAGCGTGCGTTGGAACGGCTCAACCGTCCCGAAATGCAGGTCCTGGAAACCCTGCACCTGCGCACGAATACGGACACCGGACACAGCGCATCCGGCGCTACGCTCAAGCGGCTGATCAACGGCTCCACCGTCACGGCCCTGGAGCGGCTGCTCCACTCCCTGCAGGAGCTCGCCCTCGTGCACCGGGCCGAGCCCCCGCACGGCGTAACCGCGGCGGCGGGGCGGCAGCGCTACTACCTTCCGGTCGGCAGCCTCAAGGACGTCATCGGCATCTACCCGGCCGGGCTGGGACGGAGTTACACCGAACTCGTCCGGCTCCAGCCGGCTTTCGCGCAGCGCGTGGTGCAACTCGTCGACGAACTGCACCGTACCGGCGCCGACATCTCCCCCGCCGCCACCCCGATGGAGGCGGCGCTGTCACTGCAGCACTGGACCGCCTCGCCGGCGGCCCTGCATGCGCTGCTGGCCACTGCCCCGGACCGCACGGCGGCGCTGCTCGCCCGCTTCGGGAGCTGGGCCATGGGCGCCGTCCCCCAGGCGCAGCGGCGGGCGTCCGTRTTGCACGAGGGGCCCGACGTCGGGCCGGTCGACTGGCTGCTGGCCCGCGGGCTGCTGGTGCCGCTGGACGCCGCCCACGTGGAACTTCCGCACAGCGTGGGCGTGTCCCTCCGGGGCGGGTTCGTGATCGAGCACTTCGCCCTCAGCCCCCCGGTGCCGCAGCTGGGAATGACCAGCGCTGCGCTGCGGCGCAACGCAGCGCTCGGCGCCATCGCTGAGACCCTGAGGCTGACCGGCGAACTGCTCCATGCCGTCCGGGAACAGCCRCTCGTCACTCTGCGCAGCGGCGGAGTGGGCATCCGGGAGATGAAGCGCCTCGCCGACACCCTGCGGATCGGGCTGCACGAGGCCGGAATACTGGCGGAGCTCTGCGCCCTCGGCGGGCTGCTCCGCCTGGATGTGGACAGCTCGGCCTGGATCCAGGCCCCGCAGCTGGAATGGCTGGCGCTCCCCCGGCAGGAGCAGTGGCTGTGGCTGGTCAACGCCTGGCTCGCCAGCGAACGGGTCCCGTCGCTGGTCGGGCAGCCGGTMAGTGGCGTCGCCGCCGCGCAGGCGCACCGGGGACCGGCCGGCACCGCCATCAACGCGCTCTCGGCGGAAGCGCAACGGCCGGACGCCCCGGTGGTCCGGCGGCGGATCCTGGAAATCCTGGACGAACTCACGCGCGAAGCCTCGGCGGCTGACGGGGACGCCCCGGTGCTCGACGCCGACGCCGTGCTGGAACGCGCCGACTGGGCGCAACCGCGGATGGCGCGGCGATTCAGCTCTCTCATCCGCGGCGTCCTCGCCGAAGCCGAGATCCTGGGCCTGATCGGCTCCGGCGCCCTGACCCAGATCGGGGCGGCGGTGGCTTCAGACCACCCGGACGAAGCCCTCGAAATCCTGGGCGAGCACCTGCCTGCGGCGCTGAACCACGTGTTGCTGCAGGCGGACCTGACGGCCGTCGCCCCCGGTTACCTGGATCCCGAACTCAGCGAAAAACTCCTGACCATGGCGGACGCCGAGGGTCAGGGGCCGGCCACGATCTACCGGTTCTCGGTCGCCTCCGTCCGGCGGGCCCTCGACGCCGGACAGGACGCCCGGGGGCTGCTGGACTTCCTGCGCGAACACTCGGCCACGGCAGTGCCCCAACCGCTGGAATACCTGATCGAGGACACGGCCGCCCGCCACGCCCGGCTCCGGGTCGGCCCGGCGGCGAGCTTCATCCAGAGCGAGGACGAGACGGCTCTGCTGGAGCTGCTCAATACCTCCGCGGCCGCCGGCCTGGGCCTGGCCCAAATCGCCCCCACCGTCCTGGTCTCGCCCGCCGCGCCGCGGGAGGCCGCCCAGCTGCTGCGCAGCCTCGGTCTTTCCCCGGCGTTGGAGGACTCCGGCTCCGCCGTCGTGCGGCTGCGCCGGAGCATCCCGGCCGCCGGCGCCGCCCGCCCGGTCTACACCGCCCCGCGCACCGCCCCCGCGGACGCCGACGTCGACGCCCAACTCGCGGTGCTGCGGGACGGCCGCCCGCCTGCCGGCACCGGCTCGCCGGAGGGCCGGGGTGCCGCGGGAGCGGCCGGCGGCGAGGCCGCGACGCAGCTGGGGCTGGAGACCCTGCAGAAGGCCATCCGGCTCAAACAGAGGGTGGTGATGAACGTGGTCGACAGCCTGGGGAATGCCAGCCGCGAAACCGTTGTTCCGGTGGCTGTAACCGGCGGCCGGGTCCGGGTGTTCGATCCGGCCAAGGAAACCGAACGGGTCCTGTCGATCCACCGGATCATCGATGTTGAAGCCACAGAGGAACTGCTGCAGTGAATGACGGACCGCTGATCGTCCAGAGTGACAAAACCATTTTGCTTGAAGTGGACCATGCCCAGGCCACCGAGGCGCGGCACGCGATCGCTGCGTTCGCCGAGCTGGAGCGCGCTCCGGAGCATGTCCACAGCTACCGACTGACGCCGCTGGGACTGTGGAATGCTCGGGCGGCCGGGCTGGACGCCGAACAGGTACTCGATACCTTGCTCAAGTACTCCCGGTTTCCGGTGCCGCATTCGCTGCTGATCGACGTCGAGGAGACCATGTCCCGCTACGGCCGGCTGCGCCTCGAGAAGGATCCGCAGCACGGCCTGGTCATGCGCACCTCGGACTACCCTGTGCTGGAGGAGGTCAGCCGGGCCAAGAAGATCGCCCCGCTGCTGGGACCCCGGATCGACGCGGAGACCGTGGTGGTTCATTCCTCGCAGCGCGGCCAGCTCAAGCAGCTGCTGCTGAAGATCGGCTGGCCCGCGGAGGACTTCGCCGGCTACGTCGACGGCACGCCGCACCCCATCATGCTCAACGAGTCCGGCTGGAAGCTCCGGCCCTACCAGCAGCTGGCGACGGAGAACTTCTGGGCCGGCGGCAGCGGCGTCGTCGTCCTCCCCTGCGGTGCCGGCAAGACCCTGGTGGGCGCCGCCGCGATGGCCACGAGCTCCACCACCACGCTGATCCTGGTGACCAACACGGTGTCCGCGCGGCAGTGGAAGGACGAGCTGCTAAAGCGGACCTCGCTGACCGCGGAGGAGATCGGCGAATACTCCGGCTCCGTCAAGGAAGTCCGTCCCGTCACGATCGCCACGTACCAGGTGCTCACCACGAAGCGTGGCGGCCTGTACCCGCACCTGGAGTTGGTGGACGGCAACGACTGGGGCCTGATCATCTACGACGAGGTCCATCTGCTGCCGGCGCCCATCTTTCGGATGACCGCCGATCTGCAGGCACGCCGCCGCCTCGGCCTGACCGCCACCCTGGTCCGCGAGGACGGCCGCGAGGGCGAGGTCTTCAGCCTGATCGGACCCAAACGCTACGACGCCCCGTGGAAGGACATCGAGGCGCAAGGCTACATCGCTCCGGCGGACTGCGTGGAGGTCCGGGTGGACCTGCCCCGCGACGAACGGGTGGCCTACGCGATGGCCGAGGACGCGGACAAGTACCGACTCTGTGCGACCTCGGAGACCAAGACGGCGATTGTGGAGCGGCTCGTGGCCGAACACGCCGGCGAGCAGCTGCTCGTGATCGGGCAGTACATAGACCAGCTGGACGAGATCGGCGCGCGGCTGCAGGCGCCCGTGATCAAGGGCGACACAACGGTCAAGGAGCGGCAGCGGCTCTTCGACGCGTTCCGCGCCGGCGAGGTCCACACCCTCGTGGTGTCCAAGGTCGCCAACTTCTCCATCGACCTGCCCGAGGCCTCGGTGGCCATCCAGGTCTCCGGCTCGTTCGGCTCCCGGCAGGAAGAGGCGCAGCGGCTGGGACGGCTGCTGCGGCCCAAGCAGGACGGCCGGGCGGCGCGCTTTTATTCGCTGGTGGCGCGGGACACCCTGGACCAGGATTTCGCCGCGAAACGCCAGCGTTTCCTGGCCGAGCAGGGGTATGCCTACCGGATCATGGACGCCAAAGACGTCGGCGCCAGCGGTTAGCGGATCTCCACCCAACACACATCTGCCTCCCAGAAAACTCACAGAGTCTGGGAGCATTATGGGAACCATGAAAAAGAACGGTCCAGAAGCCAAGCTGCTCGTTGTCGATGATGAACCCAACATCCGCGAGCTGCTGTCTACCTCGCTGCGTTTCGCCGGTTTCGAGGTCGTCTCTGCCGGCACCGGGCGCGACGCCCTCGCCGCCGCCGAGCTGCACGCCCCGGACCTCGCCGTCCTGGACGTGATGCTGCCGGACATGGACGGCTTCACCGTCACCCGCCGCCTGCGCGCCGCGGGCAAGCACTTCCCGGTACTGTTCCTGACCGCGAAGGACGACACCGAGGACAAGGTCACCGGGCTCACCGTCGGCGGCGACGACTACGTCACGAAGCCGTTCAGCCTCGACGAGGTGGTGGCCCGCATCCGCGCCGTGCTGCGCCGCACCCAGCCGCTGCTGGACGACGACGCCGTCATCCGCGTCGACAACCTGGAGCTCGACGACGACGCCCACGAGGTGCGCCGCGGCGGCACGGTGATCGAGTTGTCCCCCACCGAGTTCAAGCTGCTGCGCTATCTCATGCTCAACCCGAACCGGGTGCTGTCCAAGGCCCAGATCCTGGACCACGTCTGGGAGTACGACTTCAACGGCGACGCCTCGATCGTGGAGTCCTACATCTCCTACCTGCGCCGCAAGGTCGACATCGACCCCGAGGCGCCGGCCCTGATCCAGACCAAGAGGGGCGTCGGCTACGTGCTGCGGACGGCTGAGAAGCGCTGACCTTGCTGGAACGCTGGAGGAGGGCGTCGCTGCGGTCGCAGCTGGTCGCGATCATGATGAGCCTGATGCTCGTGGCCCTCACGGCCACGGGCGCGGGCACACTCGCCCTGGTCMASAGCTACCTGCAGGGCCAGGTCGATGACAAGCTCAAGGCCGCCGTCGGGACGGCGCGCCAGCAGCAGTCCTTCAGCCAGCTGCAGGACCAGAACCCGAACGTCCCCACCGACTATTCGCTGGTGCTTTTCATCCCCGGCCAGCCCACTCTTATCTTCGGCGGGAGCAAGAGCTCACGCCCGGCCATCAGCAGCATCACCCCCGACGAGGCGCGCAGCCGCAACGAGGCTCCGTTCGAGGTGGGCGGCACCGACGGCCGCAACTGGCGGGTGGTGGCGGTCAACGTGCTCGACGGAAGCCAGCGCGCCGCCGTTGTGGTGATCGGGCTGCCGCTCTACCCGGTGGATTCGGTGATGGAGCACGCCACACTGGTGGTGGTGGGCGTCGGGCTGCTGACCCTCGTACTCGCCTTCTTCATCGCAACCTGGACCGTTACCCGGTCCTTCCGCCCGCTCGCGCGGGTGGAAAAAACCGCGGCCGCCATCGCCGCGGGCGACCTGTCCCGGCGTGTGGAGGTCGAGAATCCCGACACCGAGGTCGGCCGGCTCAGCAGGTCCCTGAACGCCATGCTGGCGCACATCGAGTCCGCCTTCGCCGCGAGGACGGCCTCCGAGGCGAAGATGCGCCGCTTCGCCGCCGACGCCTCGCACGAGCTGCGCACCCCGCTGGTCACCATCCGCGGCTACTCCGAGCTCTACCGGCACGGCGCCCTGGCCACTCCCGAGGATGTGGCCACCGCGATGGGACGGATCGAGAGCGAAGCCAAGCGGATGGGCGCGATGGTGGAGGACCTGCTGCTGCTGGCCCGGATCGACGAACAGCGCCCGCTGCAGCGCAAACCCGTGGACCTGCTGCTGCTGGCCCACGACGCGGTGGTGGACACCCAGGCCAGCGACCGCAGCCGGGTGATCTCGCTCCGCGGGCTCGACGGCGATGCCGGCGCCCCGGCCCCGGTGATGGGAGACGAGTCGAAGCTGCGCCAAGTCATCGGCAACCTCGTCGGCAACGCCCTGCGCTACACGCCGGACGGCAGCCCGATCGAACTCGCCGTGGGGCTGCGGACCGATCCTGCCGGGGCACTCCGCTCCGTGGTCGAGGTCCGCGACCACGGGCCAGGTGTCCCCGAGGACGAGGCCGACCGGATCTTTGAGCGTTTCTACCGGGCGGACACCTCCCGGACCAGGGAGACCGGCGGCAGCGGCCTGGGACTGGCCATCGTGGCCGCCATCGTCGGCTCGCACTCGGGCTCGGTCCGCGTCCAGCCGACCGACGGCGGCGGCGCCACCCTGGTGATCWGCCTCCCGCACCTGGCCGAAGCGGAACCGCCGGAATCAGCGGCCGAGGCCTCTGACGCGGACGAAGACGCCTCGCCCGGCACGGTGCGCAGCTAACGTTTTCCACATAGGGAACTTGCCCGCTGGGACCGGGGCGGTCCGCTGCCTAGGCTCGAAGAGTCCGGGAACTCCGGGCGCTTCCACCCCAGGCAGCCGGGAGTCCTGCTCCCCCTGAGACCAAGTCGGGACGCCCGGCTGCCTGCCGGCACGCTCGAAAGGCCACCACGTGAGCATCATTTCCGTCGACACCGAACAACTCCAGCTCAAGTCCGCCAATGTCCAGGCCACCGTCGAAAGAATCAGCGCCGACGTCCAGGCCATGAAGCGCGGCCTGGACGAACTGCAGGGCAGCTGGCGCGGGACGGCCGCCACCAACTTCCAGGCCCTGCTTGCCGAATGGGCGCTGACCCAAGGCAAGGTCGAGGCCTCACTGGCTTCGATCAACCTCGCCCTGAACTCGGCGGCCGCCAACTACGCCCAGGCGGAGTTGAACAATGCCCAGCGATTCGGCTAGCTGCCGGGGCTGGACCGGCACTCCCCTGGCGGCCCCGGAGCGGCCCGGCGCCCGCTGGTGCAGGCCGGCCCGGGCGCGTGCGGCCGCTATGCCTCGGGGGTGCCTTGGTGGAAGCGCAGCCGCCACTGGACGCCGTCCAGGACCCAGAGGGAGCTTCGCAGCACCATCCCGGAGCGGTCATGGCTGCGGTACGTCAGGAGTACGCTACCTTCACTGATTCGTTCCGCGGCCAGCAGTTCCAGCTCCACGGGGGCACCCGGGTCGTCCTCCAGTGCCATCATCATCTCGTCACGGGTCCAAAGGCGGCCCGAGCTGCCGATTTCGGTGAAGTCCGGGTGCAGCAACACACCGGTGCGGCCCACGTCGGCGCGGGTCTCCGGGCGCAGCAGCTCCCGCTCCAGAGCCTCAACGATTGCCTCTGCGCTCTGCTCCAGGCCTGAGGCAAGGGAGTCTTCCGCTGGCTCACTGAAGAGGTCCGGTTCGCTAAAGAGTCCGGATTCGCCAAACAGGGTGGGTTCGCCCACCATTTCCCGGATTCCGGCACGGGCGCCCTGTGGACTGGACTGGACCGGCCGGATCCCTGCCGTTGGGGCAGCCTGCGCCGCGGGCGCGGCCGGGAGGGACTGCCGAGCAGGGACGGCCGCGTCGCCGGCGCGGACAAAGCCGGGGCCTTGCCGCGGGGCCACGCCCTGCTGGTAGGCACCCGCGGCAGCCCGTGCGCGCTCGTCCGCTGCCTCGTTGAGGTCGTGGCCTGCGTGGCCGCGGACCCATTCGAAAGTGTACGTACGCCCGCGAAGTGCCTGGTCGATTTCCTTCAGCAGGTCGACATTGAGCACGGGCTTGCCGTCGGACTTCCGCCAGCCCTTCCGCTTCCAGCCGGGCATCCACTTCGTCACCGAATTGATGACGTACTGGCTGTCGCACAGAATGTGCAGGGCCTCGTCCGGGAGGTGGGCCGTGGCCCGGAAGAGGTCCAGGACAGCCATCAGCTCGCCCTGGTTGTTGGTGCCGTGCGGCCATCCGCCGGCACGCCAGCAATCGTCATTCACGTACCAAGCCCAGCCGGCCGGACCGGGGTTTCCTAAAGCCGAACCGTCGGCCGCTGCAGTAATCGTCACTGCACCATCCTGCCAGACCTCAACCACCCAACGCTCCCTCACCACCGGAGCCAACCCACCCAACGCTCCCGCACCACCGGAGCCAACCCACCCAACGCTCCCGCACCACCGGAGCCAACCCACCCAACGCTCCCGCACCACCGGAGCC
>NZ_JBFRFD010000072.1:0-9753 GCF_052114645.1 Arthrobacter sp. 2YAF22_2 | reverse complement strand
GTTTTACGTCACAGCCGCGACTGCGCTCGTGGGGATCGGAGGTCGCGCCACTATGCTTACGACTATGTCAACCAGCCTCCATCATCGTGCCATCGAGCACCTGGGAACCCGCATCATCGCCGGTGAGCTACCCGCGGGCCACGTCATGCTGGCCGAACATCTCGAGGACGAGCTAAAGGTCTCCCGCTCGGTGGTGCGCGAAGCCGTGCGCGTGCTTCAGTCCCTGGGGCTGGTCGAGACGATCAAACGCGTCGGCATCCGGGTGCTGCCCRCCAGCCGCTGGAATCCGTTCGACCCGCTCGTGATCCGCTGGCGTCTGGCCGGCGAGGGCCGGGGTGCCCAGCTGCGCTCCCTGGCCGAGCTGCGGACCGCCGTCGAACCGGTGGCGGCGGAGCTGGCGGCCGGCAACGCCCCGGCTGAACTCCGCAGCGAACTGGTGGACATCTCGCACGCCATGCGGAAGGCCGGCGAGGCCGGCGACGTGCCGCGGTTCCTGGAACTGGACATCGCGTTCCATTCGCTGCTGCTGACCGGCTCCGGCAACGAGATGTTCGCCAACATGGTGGGGCAGGTCGCCGAGACTCTCACCGGGCGCACCGTGCACGGCCTGATGCCGGACCACCCTCGGGCTTCGGCGCTGCAGTGGCACGTGGACGTGGCTGAGGCGATTGAAGCCGGCGACGGCGCCGCCGCCCGTGATGCCTCGAACAAGATCATGCGCGAAACGATCGCGGAAATGGAACCCAGCTGGAAGGACCAGCCCCGGGTCTTTCTTCCCGTCCAGCACCGGTAAGCGGCGCGAGCGGCGGCCGTCTGCCGGCCGTGCCGCCGCCGCAGTTAGTCCTGACGATGGTGTAATTCAACCGCTTTGCGTTTCACATTTGGACTCATTCACGGTATATTTTTTACAAGCCTTCCACCGCGGCATCCCCCAATAGTCGCGGTGGAAGGCTTTTCCATTGCCCGGAGGCTTTTCCATTGCCCGAAGGCTTTTCCAGTGCCCGGAGGCTACAGTCTGCGGCTAGGCGGCGTCCGCCACCGCCTCCCGCAGTCGCCAGCCGCCGCCCAGGCCGTCCCGGATAATTTCCATGGTGGTCAACGCGGATCCGCTGTTCCGGCCCAGTCGCGCCTGAATCTGCCACACCTCGACGTCGACCCGGCTCAGGCCCTTCGGCATCCGGCGCTCGGCCTCCCACCAGCTCACCCGCTCAAACCAGCGCACGGGTTGCGCGCCGACAAACCATTCGCGGCCACCGCGGACCACGGCCAGGGGGTGCCCGTCCGGGCCGGTTTTTACTAAGACGTGTTCCATGCCAGCGACGGTACTGATAGGCACCGACATTCTGCGCGCAGCCCAACCCCGGCCAAAAAACGCAGCAAACGGCGCAGCAAAAAACCCCGTCGCGGCCGGCCTCTCAGCCTGCCGCAACGGGGTTTTCAGTGGTGGGTCCTACCGGGATCGAACCGATGACATCCACGGTGTAAACGTGGCGCTCTACCAGCTGAGCTAAAGACCCAATTCGTTGTTTCCGCACACGGGCGCGTCAACCAACGAACAATGACTCTACCGGAACCGGCGCGGGAAACGCCAATCGGTGTCGGCCGCGGCACGAGCCTTAGGGAACTGTCTCAGAGGCTTGGGAGTTCCGCCGCGAGCCAGGTCAAGGATTCGCTGACGCCGGCCTCCAGCTTGATGGTGGCCAGGTCATCACCCCGGGTCTGCCCCCGGTTGATGATCACCACCGCCTTTCCCTGCTTGGCCGCGTGGCGGGCGAACCGCAGCCCGCTCATCACGGTCAGGGATGAGCCCGCCACCAGCAACGCCGCGGCGGCGTCCACCATGGCGTAGGAGCGTTCCACGCGGTCTTTCGGGACGTTCTCGCCGAAGTAGACGAAGTCGGGCTTCAGTGTGCCGCCGCAGGCCGGGCAGATTGCGACGACGAAGCCCGCGATCAGGTCCGAGTCCTCCACGGTCGCGTCGGCGTCGGGTGCCATTTCCACGACGCCGGCAGCAAGGGCATCGGCCAGGAACCCCGGATTGAGTTCCTCGAGCACGCCGGCCAGCAGCGAGCGGCTGTAGCGGCGCTGGCAGCCCAGGCAGACCACCTTGTCGAAGCGACCGTGCAGGTCCACCACGTTGACGCTTCCGGCGTCCTCGTGCAGCCGGTCCACATTCTGCGTGATCAGGCCCGTGAGCAGTCCCCGGTGTTCCAGCCGGGCCGCGGCCGCGTGGCCGGGGTTCGGGTCAGCCCGGCGCAGATGCGACCAGCCGATGTGGTTCCGCGCCCAGTAGCGCCGGCGGTTCTCGGCAGCGCCAATAAATTCCTGGTAGGTCATCGGCGCGCGCGGCGCCGCGCCGGGGCCCCGGTAGTCCGGGATGCCAGAGTCCGTGCTCAGCCCGGCGCCGGTGAGCAGCGCGAAGCGCTCCCCCGCCAGGACGGCGTGAATTTCCTGCAGAACCTCCAGTTCGCTGCGCGCCGGTTCGGCGGCCGCAACTGGAGGCAGGCTGGCGAAGCCGGTCATGCCGACCCCGGGCCGCCGCTGCCTCATTGCCCCGGCCCCCGCCGTCAGGTCCTGGCGAGTGCGGCCAGGGCGGACCGGTATTCGGCGAAGTCCCGGGCCTGCCCGCGGGGATTCACGACGACGTAACGGACGATTCCGTCCGCGTCGATGATGAATGTGCCGCGCTGGGCCATGCCGCTGGCGGGATCAAAAACGCCATACTGCTGCGCCACGGCACCGTGCGGCCAGAAGTCCGCGAGGAGATCGAAGGTGTACCCCTCCTTCTCCGCGTACGCACGCTGCGCGAACTTGCTGTCCACCGACACCCCCAGCACGACGGCGTTGCCATCGTCGAAAAGGGCCAGGTTGTCGCGGATTTCGCAGAGTTCCCCTGTGCAGATGCCGGAGAACGCGAAGGGAAAGAACACCAGGACCACGTTGCGGCCGCGCAGGGCGGCAAGCCGGACCGGCTCGCCGAACTGGTTGACCAGCTCAAAGTCCGGCGCCGCGTCACCGACGGCCGGCACGCGAGAAACCGGGCCGGCCGCAGCGGCGGGAGCGGCTTGGGTCACTTGTTCTTCCGCGTGACCAGGCGGGTGGCGCTCCAGTCCTTGGAGACGCCCGCCGAGGTGGTGTAGTGCAGCCCGGCGGTGGGAGCGGCGTCCTGGATCTCCGCCGGCGAAACGTAACCGACACGGCCGTTCTTGGGGGTCAGCACCCAGACCACGCCGCCTTCGGTCAGGGTGGTCCGCGAACCGACCAGGGTGTCAACGAGGTCGCCGTCGTCGGACCGCCACCAGAGGATAACGGCGTCTACTACCTCGTGGTCGTCCTCGTCGAAGAGTTCAGAGCCGGTGAGGTCCTCGATGTCGTCACGCAAGTCGAAGTCGACGTCGTCGTCGTAACCGAATTCCTGAATCAGATCCCCGTTTTTGAAACCCAATTTTTCCGCCACATTTACCGAAGTGGCGGCGTCGGCCTCGCTCACGTGTTGCTCCTATGCTGTTGGTGCTTCCTGGTGCCCCGCTTGGGGTACTGCAATTTCGCGTACTGCAATTTCAAGTGCTGCATTCTGTCTTGCTTTGAAGTGCCTGTGCCGCTAGTGATTTCCATTACTACCAGCCAACACCCTTTGGGCTTTCGCTTCAAGCTGCAGACCCGGCGATCCACCATATTCTGCGTCACACCGGGCCTTCCTGGGAACCCGGGAGGCCTCGTTGTCACAGAACCAGTATGCCCGTGAAATACGGCGGCGGCCCCACGCGACGGCTACGCATCCGCGGACTCGCCCGGCTAGAGTGGCTGATGACGACCATGCCTGCGCGGACAACCGACCGCTCCTACAACAGGGATGGTTGTGATTGGACCTAGCCCGGCGCACAGGACCGGGCTGCTGTTACCGATATGTCGCACACGTCGCGTTCACGCCAGGCAGTTACCCTGCCGGAGCTGAGGGTGCCGATGAATGCGCTCAAAGAGAGGTTGGACGTGGCTGCAGGAGAAGAAACCTCCCATATCCTCAGCGGGTTGACTAACCAGCTGCCTGATCGTGATCCGGAAGAGACCGCCGAATGGCTGGAGTCCCTGGACACCCTGATTCAGGAACAGGGCACCGAACGTGCCCAGTACATCATGCGCAGCCTGCTCCAGCGGGCCGGCGCACAAAGCGTGGGCGTGCCGATGGTAACCACCACGGACTACGTCAACACGATCCCGGTGGACCAGGAAGCGCCGTTCCCCGGCGATGAAGAGATCGAACGCAAATACCGCGCCTGGCTGCGCTGGAATGCCRCCGTGATGGTGCACCGGGCCCAGCGGCCGGACATCGGCGTCGGCGGCCACATCTCCACCTACGCGGGCGCTGCGACCCTTTACGAGGTCGGCTTCAACCACTTCTTCCGAGGCAAGGACCACTCCGGCGGCGGCGACCAGGTCTTCTTCCAGGGCCACGCCTCCCCCGGCATGTACGCCCGCGCGTTCATGGAAGGCCGCCTGACCGAGGAGGACATGGACGGSTTCCGGCAGGAGAAGTCCAAGGAAGGACACGCCCTCTCCTCCTACCCGCACCCGCGCCTCATGCCGGAATTCTGGGAGTTCCCCACCGTGTCCATGGGCATCGGCCCGATGAACGCCATCTACCAGGCCCAGTCGAACCGCTACCTGCACAACCGCGGCATCAAGGACACCTCCGACCAGCAGGTCTGGGCGTTCCTGGGCGACGGCGAAATGGACGAGCCGGAGTCCCGCGGCCTGCTGCAGCTCGCGGCCAACGACAAGCTGGACAACCTGAACTTCGTGGTCAACTGCAACCTGCAGCGCCTCGACGGCCCGGTCCGCGGCAACGGCAAGATCATGCAGGAACTCGAAGCGTTCTTCCGCGGTGCCGGCTGGAACGTCATCAAGGTCGTCTGGGGCCGCGAGTGGGATGCCCTGCTCGATAAGGACGAAGACGGCTCCCTCGTCAAGATCATGAACGAGACGGTCGACGGCGACTACCAGACCTACAAGGCCGAGTCCGGCGGCTTTGTCCGTGAACACTTCTTCGGCAAGACCCCGCAGACCAAGGACATGGTCGCGGACATGACGGACCAGGAGATCTGGAACCTCAAGCGCGGCGGCCACGACTACAACAAGGTCTACGCCGCGTACAAGGCCGCTACCGAGTTCAAGGGCAAGCCGACGGTCATCCTGGCGCACACGGTGAAGGGCTACGGCCTTGGCACCCACTTCGAGGGCCGCAACGCGACCCACCAGATGAAGAAGCTCACGCTCGCGGACCTGAAGGCCTTCCGCGACCACCTGCGCATCCCGATCACCGACGAGCAGCTTGAAGCCGACCCGTACCAGCCGCCGTACTACCACCCGGGCGCCGACGCCCCGGAAATAAAGTACCTGATGGAACGCCGCCAGGCACTGGGCGGATTCCTCCCCGAACGCCGCTCCAAGCACACCGATGTGACGCTGCCGGGCGACAAGGCCTACGAAGTCGCCAACCGTGGTTCCRGCAAGCAGCTTGCCGCCACCACCATGGCTTTCGTACGCCTGCTCAAGGACCTGATGCGGGACAAGGAGTTCGGTTCCCGGATCGTGCCGATCATCCCCGATGAGGCACGCACCTTCGGCATGGACGCGTTCTTCCCGACCGCCAAGATCTACAACCCSAAMGGCCAGAACTACCTGTCGGTGGACCGCGACCTTGTCCTGGCGTACAAGGAATCCATCGCCGGGCAGATCGTCCACGCCGGCATCAACGAGGCCGGCTCGGTGGCCGCGTTCACCGCTGCGGGCACGTCCTACGCCACGCACGGCGAACCGCTGATCCCGATCTACGTCTTCTACTCGATGTTCGGGTTCCAGCGGACGGGCGACTCCTTCTGGGCCGCCGCGGACCAGATGACCCGCGGTTTCGTGATTGGCGCAACCGCGGGCCGCACCACCCTGACCGGCGAAGGACTGCAGCACGCCGACGGCCACTCTCCGCTCCTCGCCTCGACCAACCCGGCCGTCGTCAGCTACGACCCTGCTTACGGTTATGAGATCGGCGTCATCATGCGCGACGGACTCAACCGGATGTACGGTCCGGGGCTGGCCGACAACGACCCGTCGCGGAACGTGATGTACTACATCACTGTCTACAACGAGCCGATCTCCCAGCCGGTGGCCCCGGCGGAGCTCGACGTCGAGGGCATCGTCAAGGGCATCTACCTGCTGGCACCGGCCAAGATCGACGGCCCGCGCACGCAGATCCTCGCCTCCGGCGTGTCCGTCCCGTGGGCCATCGAGGCCCAGCGGATCCTCGCCGAGGACTGGGGCGTGTCCGCCGACGTCTGGTCCGTGACCTCCTGGACCGAGCTGYGCCGCGATGCCATGGCCGCCGAGGAAGACGCCTTCCTGAACCCGGGCCAGCCTGCCCGTGTCCCGTTCGTCACTGAACAGCTCGCAGGCGCCACCGGACCGATCGTGGCCGTCTCGGACTACATGAAGGCCGTCCCGGACCAGATCCGGCAGTTCGTCCCGAACGAGTTCGCCTCGCTCGGCGCCGACGGCTTCGGCTTCTCGGACACCCGCGCCGCCGCGCGCCGCTTCTTCAAGAACGATATCCACTCGATCGTGGTCCGTTCGCTGCAGATGCTGGCCCGCCGCGGTGAGGTCGACGCCCAGGCCCCGGCCCAGGCCATCGAGAAGTACCGCCTTCTCAATGTCAACGCCGGCACCACCGGCAACGCGGGCGGCGAGGCCTAACCCGCGCCAGCGGCGCAGGAGACACCACGACGGCGGTTCCCACTCTGGTGGGGGCCGCCGTCGGGCGTTTAACCCGGTGTGATCCAGCCCAACGCGACTTGTAGCCTTTGCACAAATGGAGCTTGGCCCGCCTGCGCCGTATGCTCGAAGCATGGCAGAGCCCACCACCACTCCCGCAAAGCGCAAGCCGGCCATGCGGGCGCTGACCCCGGAGAAAGCCGAGACGCTCAAAAAGCTCCGGTCCAGCGTGGGCCAGCTGTCCACAACCACCCTGCGTCAGCTGGAAAAGTCGCTGCCCTGGTACAGCCGGCTGAACTCCGATGAACGGTCCGCCCTGGGCATGGTCGCGCAGAACGGCATCGCCGCGTTCGTGACCTGGTTCGAGCGGCCCAGCTCGCCCTCCTGGATCCTCTCCGATGTCTTCGGCACGGCACCGACCGAGCTCACCCGCTCGATCAGCCTGCAAAAGGCGCTGCAATTGATCCGGATCGTCGTGGAGGTGGTCGAGGAGCAGGTCCCGGTCATCGCACCGGAAGCCGACCAGGCCGCCCTGCGCGAGGCAGTGCTGCGTTACTCGCGCGAGGTGGCGTTCGCCGCGGCCGACGTCTACGCCCGCGCCGCCGAGACCCGCGGTTCCTGGGACACCCGGCTGGAGGCGCTCATAGTCGACGCGATCCTGCGCGGCGAAAACACCGATGCGCTCCGCTCCCGGATTGCCGCGCTGGGCTGGAAAGCCCAGGAACGCTTCACCGTGATGGTGGGAAATTCGCCGTCCGAACCGAACGCCAGCTATGTCAGCGAACTGCGCCGCACGGCCGGCCGCTTCGCCGAGGACGCCCTGGTCGGCATCCAGGGCGACCGGCTCATCCTCATCCTGGGCGGGGTGCAGGACCGCGAGACCGCGTGCCAGAAGCTCAGCGAACTCTTCGCCCCGGGCCCGGTGGTCTACGGGGCCGAGGCTGCCTCGCTGCCGGAGGCCAGCAGCTCCGCCCAGTCGGCCTTCGCCGGCCTGACCGCGGCACGGGCCTGGCCGTCCGCGCCGCGCCCCGTGGCGGCCGACGACCTGCTGCCGGAGCGCGTGATCTCCGGGGACGACGCCGCCAGGCGCTCACTGGTCAAGAACATCTACCGGCCACTGCTCGCCGCGTCCAATGGGCTGGTGGAAACCCTCGGGACGTACCTCGAACTGGGCCATTCACTCGAAGCGACGGCCCGCGAGCTCTTCGTCCACGCCAACACCGTCCGGTACCGGCTCAAGCGGGTTTGCGACGTCACCGGCTGGGACCCGCTGATCCCCCGGGAGGCGTTCGTGCTCCAGGCGGCGCTGGTGGTGGGCAGGCTTTCGACCCCGCCCAGGCCCTCCACGGAACGCCAGCCGTCCCGCAACAACACCTGACCCGTTGTAGACTTCCTACAAACCGACCCGGTGAGCTTGGTGCATGAAAGTACCGATGAATCACGCGGCAATTTGGAAAGCTGGATACGTGCTTGCAATCGTCTGCCCTGGACAGGGCTCCCAGACCCCTGGTTTTCTCGCCCCCTGGCTGGAACTGCCTCCCGTCGCAGGCCACCTGGCCTCCCTTAGCGAAATCGCAGGTATCGACCTCACTGCCCACGGAACGACTTCGGACGAGGAGACCATCAAGGACACCGCCGTCGCGCAGCCCCTGATCGTCGCCGCCGGACTCGTGGCCGCCAAGTCCCTCTTCGACGTCGAACTGGACACCCTTCCGGTCATCCTCGCCGGACACTCGGTGGGCGAAATCACCGCTTCCGCCCTCGCCGGCGTGCTGACCGAAACCGAAGCCATGACCTTCGTCCGCGAACGCGCCAACTCGATGGCCGCCGCCGCCGCGGCAACCCCCACGGGCATGAGCGCCGTCGTGGGCGGCGACCCCGTCGAAGTCCTGGCCGCGATCGAGGCCTGCGGCCTGACCCCGGCGAATGTCAACGGCGCCGGCCAGACCGTGGCCGCCGGCACCCTGGAGCAGCTCAAGGCCCTCGCCGAGAATCCGCCGGCCAAGGCCCGCGTGATCCCGCTGAAGGTCGCCGGCGCGTTCCACACCTCGCACATGTCCCCCGCCGTCGCTGCGTTGCAGGCCCTCCGGCCCTCGCTGCACCCGCGGAAACCGCAGGTCCCGCTGCTGTCCAACTTCGACGGCGCCGAGGTCACCGAGGGCGGCGCCGCCGTCGACAGCCTGATCGCCCAGGTGTCGCGGCCGGTGCGCTGGGACCGCTGCATGGAGACCCTCGTGCAACGCGGCGTCACCGGCGTGATCGAGCTGGCCCCGGCCGGGACGCTGGCCGGACTGGCCAAGCGCGGCATGCCCGGCGTGAAGACCGTCACCGTCAAGACCCCGGATGACCTTTCCGCCGCCTTGGCCCTATTCGCAGAACTGGAGGGAGTGAAATGAGCGCTCCGACCCTGAAGCAGGCCCCCCTCAATGAAAACAGCCGGGTGATGGGCGTGGGCGCCTACCGGCCCGACGTTATCGTCACCAACGAGGACGTCTGCCAGTGGATCGACTCCTCGGACGAATGGATCCGGCAACGCACCGGCATTATCACCCGCCACCGGGCCTCCGCCAACGTCAGCGTCATCGACATGGCCGAAGGCGCCTCCCGCGAGGCCCTGCAGAAGGCCGGCGTTGACGCGTCCGAACTGGGCGCCGTGATCGTTTCCACCGTGACCCACCCCTACGCGACGCCCTCCGCCGCCGCGAGCCTTGCCGACCGCCTCGGGGCCACCCCGGCGCCGGCGTTCGACATTTCCGCCGCCTGCGCCGGGTACTGCTACGGCATCGCCCAGGCGGACGCCTTGGTCCGCTCCGGCGCGGCCAAGTACGTGCTGGTGGTCGGGGCGGAGAAACTCTCCGACGTCATCGACAACACCGAACGCACCATCTCCTTCCTGCTCGGCGACGGCGCCGGCGCCGTCGTCATCGGCCCGTCCGACACCCCGGGCATCGGCCCGTCGGTATGGGGATCGGACGGCAGCAAGTGGGACGC
>NZ_JBFRFD010000071.1:0-9814 GCF_052114645.1 Arthrobacter sp. 2YAF22_2 | reverse complement strand
GTCCACAAAGTGGATTGCAGATGTGGACAGCAAAAAATGCTCAATGAGGAGATGCAGATGTCAAAGGTTAAATCCGCCGCGCCTGCCGCGCTGCAGGACGTGCTGCAGGACGGCATGACCCTCGCGGTCGGCGGCTTCGGCCTCAGCGGAATCCCGGCGGACCTGATCGAGGCCGTTCGGGATTCGGGGGTCAAGGACCTCACCGTGGTCTCCAACAACATGGGCATCGACGGCAAGGGCCTGGGCCTCCTGATTGAAGCCGGCCAGGTCCGCAAGGTCATCGCCTCCTACGTCGGCGAAAACAAACTCTTCGCCGAGCAGTACCTGGCCGGCAAGCTCGAGGTCGAATTCACCCCGCAGGGCACGCTCGCCGAACGCCTCCGGGCCGGCGGCGCGGGCATCCCCGCCTTCTACACCAAGACCGGCGTCGGCACCCTCGTCGCCGAAGGCAAGCCGCTGGCGGAGTTCGACGGCGAGACCTATGTCCAGGAGCGCGCCATCAAGGCCGACGTCGCCCTGGTCCACGCCCACACCGCCGACACCGACGGCAACCTGATCTACCGCTACACCGCACAGAACTTCAACCCCGTCGTCGCCACCGCCGGAACCGTCACCATCGCCGAGGCCGAGGTCATCGTGGAACCCGGCGAACTGGACCCCAACCACATCGTCACCCCGGGCGTCTTCGTCCAGCGTCTGGTGCAGGCCAGCGGCCGGGTCAAGGACATCGAGCAGCGCACCGTCCGGCCCCGCGCCGAGGCCATCGCGCCCGCCGCCGTCTGATCCGCCGCCCCACCGACACTTTTCAGGAGAAACACCATGGCTTGGACCCGGAATGAAATGGCTGCCATCGCGGCCGAAGAACTCAACGACGGCGATTACGTCAACCTCGGCATAGGCATCCCCACGCTGGTCGCCAACAACCTGCGTGAGGGCGTCCGCGTCGTGCTGCAGAGCGAGAACGGCCTGCTCGGCATGGGCCCATTCCCGTTCGAGGGCGAGGAGGACGCCGACCTGATCAACGCCGGAAAGCAGACCGTCACGGTGCTGCCCGGCGGCAGCATCTTCGACTCCGCCACCTCTTTCGGCATGATCCGCGGCGGTCATGTCAAGGTCGCTATCCTGGGCGCCATGCAGGTCTCCGGAGACGGCGACCTCGCCAACTGGACCATCCCCGGCAAGATGGTCAAGGGCATGGGCGGGGCCATGGACCTCGTGGCCGGAACCCCCCGCGTCGTCGTCCTCACCGAGCACAACGCCAAGGACGGAACCGCCAAGATCGTCAAGGAATGCACCCTTCCGCTCACCGGGTTGAGCTGTGTGGACCGCATTATCAGCGACCTTGCGGTGTTCGACCTTGTGAAGCCGGAACACGAAACAGGCGCCGGCCGCCGGCTCACGCTCACGCGCCTCGCCCCCGGCGTCACAGTGGCGGAGATCCGCGAGAAGACGGAGGCGGAGTTCGACGTCGACCCCTCCCTCGAGGGCAGCAGCCTGGAAGGAGCCAGGGCATGAGCCTGAAAGACCAGTTCGGCAAAGATGTGCTGCTCACCGGCTGGGGCCACAGCCGGTTCGGCAAACTCACGGACGAGACCCTCGAGTCCCTGATCGTGCAGGTCGCGACCGAGGCGATCGGCAACGCCGGGATCGAAGCGGGCCAGATCGACGAGATCTACCTGGGCCAGTTCAACTCCGGCATGATGCCGCTGGCCTTCCCCTCCTCGCTGGCGCTCCAGGTCTCCGAGCAGCTGGCCAACGTGCCGTCCACTCGGGTGGAAAACGCCTGCGCGTCCGGCTCGGCCGCGTTCCAGCAGGGCACCAAATCGCTGCTGGCGGGAACCGCCATGACGGTCCTGGTGATCGGCGCCGAGAAGATGACCCAGGCCGGCGCCGACGTCGTGGGCGCCGCGCTGCTCGGCGCGGACTACGACATGGCCGGCAAGCCCTCCACCACCGGGTTCACCGGGCTGTTCGCCGAGGTGGCCAAACACTACGAGAAACGCTACGGCGCCGGCGCTGGGAACCTGGGGGACGTCCTCGGCACCATCGCGGCGAAGAACCACCGCAACGGCGTGGACAACCCTTACGCACAGCTCCGCAAGGACCTCGGCGAGGCGTTCTGCCAGACGGTCTCGGAGAAGAACCCGATGGTCGCCGATCCGCTGCGCCGTACCGACTGCTCGCCGGTCTCGGACGGCGCCGCCGCCGTCGTGCTCAGCGTTGCCCCCACCGGCGGCGCCACCGCGCCGGTCCGCCTCGCCGGCTTCGGCCAGGCGAACGACTTCTTCCCGGCCGACCGCCGCGACCCGACCGCCTTCGCCGCGACCCGCGTCTCCTGGCAGCGAGCCCTGGGCATGGCCGGCGTCGGGCTGGAAGACCTGGACTTCGCCGAGGTGCACGACTGCTTCACGATCGCCGAACTGCTGATGTACGAGGCGATGGGTCTGACCGAACCGGGCCAGGGCGCCCGGGCGGTCCAGGAAGGCTGGGTCTTCAAGGACGGCAAGCTCCCCATCAACGTCTCGGGCGGGCTCAAGGCCAAAGGCCACCCGGTCGGCGCCACCGGCGTGTCTCAGCACGTCATCGCCGCGATGCAGCTCACGGGCACGGCCGGCGCCATGCAGCTGGCCGCCCCGCGCCGCGCCGCGGTGCAGAACATGGGCGGCGTCGGCATCGCGAACTACGTCAGCGTGCTCGAAGCGCTCTGAGAAGCAACGCGAGGTTAGGAGTAGTCGTTGTAGAAGCCGCGGCCGCTCTTGACTCCCAGCCAGCCCTTGTTGATGTATTCCTGCAGCATGGGGGCCGACTTGTTCTCGACCCCGGCCAGCTCGCAGTAATGGTTTTCGATGTCCAGGACGACGTCCAGGCCCACCTCGTCCATGAATCGGAACGGGGTGGTTTCGGACTTGAAGATATCGGAGAACAGGGCGTCCACGTCCTGCGGGTCCGCGACGCCCTCGGCGACGACCTGCAGGGATTCACGCTTGATCGCGGCCCAGATCCTGTTGAAGATGAAGCCGGTGCTCTCCTTGCGCACCAGGTGCGGTTTCAGCGCGTACTTGGGCAGCTGGGCCATGAGCAGTTCGATGACCCGCGGATCGGTGTGGCCGCTGGACATCAGCTCCACCGAACGCACCGCCGGCGGCATGTAGAAGTGCATGTTCAGGACACGCTCCGGGCTGCTCACGCCGCCGATAAATTCGGAGGAGGCAAACGAGGAGGAGTTGCTGGCCAGCACGGCGTCCGGGGCTGCCAACTGGTCAAGGTCAGCGAAGATCGCCTGCTTGAGCCCAAGCTTCTCCGGGACTGCCTCGACCACGAGCCACGAATCCCGGAGGGCGTCGGCGAAATCGTCCTTCGCCGCGAGCCGGACCGCCGGAGTGCCGCCGAGCTCTTCCACGGCGCGGTGGCGCTGCGTCGCGATGAACTCCACGGCGGCCTTGGCCACGGCGAGGTCCGTGTCGTAGACGCGGACTTCGCCGCCTTGGAGCGAAAGCATCAAGGCGATGCGCCGGCCCAGGGTGCCGCCGCCGATGACGGTGATGGGCCGGTCCCCGATGTTGGCGTGGGGCGTGTAAGTCATATGGATTCCTTTCAGGAGGCGGCTGATGGTTCAGCTGCCAGATGAGGGCGGTTCGTGCGCGTGCCCTTGGCGATCAATACAAGGACAGGGACGGCAGCGAGCACAAGGGCCACCCCGCAGATCAGGCAAGTGTTCTAAACTCGATCCCAGCCCATCCACCACCATGCGAGGAGCCCCCATGCGCGCCACCATCATCCACGGCCCCGGCGACATCCGAGTCGAAGACCGCGACTACCCCACCATCCAGCAGCCTACTGACGTGGTCGTGAAGGTCACCGCCGCCTGTGTCTGCGGCTCCGACCTGTGGCCCTACCGCGGAGTGCGCCCCACCCACAAGCCCTCCGCGATCGGCCACGAATTCATCGGCCTGGTCGAAAGCATCGGCGACGCGGTGACCGAATTGGCCGTGGGCGACCTGGTAATTGCACCGTTCGTGGTCAGCTGCGGAAAATGCCCGCAGTGTCTCAACGGCGTGACCGTGGCTTGTGACCACCTGGCCGGCTGGGGCGGCAAGGACGACGCCGGACTGCCGATCGACGGCGGCCAGGGCCAGGCGGTCCGCGTTCCGCTTGCCGAGTCCACCCTGGTCAAGGTGCCGGGCATCACCGATCCCGACGACGCCCTCCGCGCCAGCCTGCTCACGCTCTCCGATGTGATGGCCACCGGCCACCACGCGGCCCTCGCCGCGCAGGTGGGCCCCGGCCGGACCGTCGTGGTCGTCGGTGACGGCGCCGTCGGCCTCTGCGGCGTGCTCGCCGCCAAGCGGCTGGGTGCGGAGCGGATCATCGCAATGTCCCGGCACGCCGACCGGCAGGCCATCGCCCGGGAGTTCGGCGCCACGGACATCGTGGCCGAACGCGGGGAGGACGGCGTCGCTAAGGTCCGGGAACTGCTCGGCGGGGTGTTGGCCGATTCCGTACTGGAATGCGTTGGCACCCAGGAATCGATGGACCAGGCGCTGCACAGCGTCCGCCCGGGCGGCGCCCTCGGCTTTGTGGGCGTGCCGACCGGCGCCGGCGGTGTTCCGCTGCGCTACCTCTTCGACACCAACATCAGCATCGGCGGCGGCATGGCCCCGGCCCGGACCTACATCCCGGAGCTGCTCGCCGACGTGCTTGACGGCACCATCAACCCGGGCCGTGTGTTCGACGTCGTTATGCCGCTTGAGGAGGCGGCCGAAGCCTACCGGGCAATGGACGAACGGCGCGCCATCAAGGTCCTGCTGACCCCCTGACCGGACATCCCGGGCGGCCCCCGGGCGCCAGCCGCGCGGCTGGCACCCGGGGCGGCCGCGGCCGGCCGCCCCGGGGCTTTCGCGAACTCTTGCACCGCCGCGGGAGCGGGTCTAGCGTGATGCGCATCAGCACCCGCAGCCCTCAAGGAGCCGTCATGGCCAGGTTTGTGCAGATCATCGAATACCAGTCCTCCCGCATCGACGAGATCGAGGCCCTCGGCAGACCCTCCCGGACCGAAGGGGAGACCACGCCGACATTCCGCCGGATCCTGAACACGGCGGACCGCGACCGGTCCGGGACGTACCTCACCATTGTCGAATTCGACTCGTACGAATCGGCCATGGAAAATTCGCGGCGGCCGGAGACCTCCGAGTTCGCGGCGCAGATGGCCGCGCTATGTGATTCTCCTCCGGTGTTCCGCAATTTGGACCTGCAGTGGGAGGACACCGGTGACGGCACGACCGCCTAGGCGGTAGGCGATGCGCTCGGAACCGGATGTCTCCCCGCCCGACGGCGACGCGCCCGACGGCTCCCCGCCCGACGGCTATGTGTTGGACCTTGCCCGGGCCGGCTCCGAGTCCCTGCGGCTGGTCGGCGGCAAGGCCCTGAACCTCGGGAAGCTCATCGCGGCGGGCTTTCCCGTGCCGCAGGGCTTTTGCCTGACCACAGACGCGTACCGTCTGGCGGCGCCCGCGGGCCTGGACGTAATGGCCGCCCGCGGGCTGATCCTCGCCACGGCGGTGCCGCCCGACGTCGAGGCTGCCGTCCGGGCGGCCTACGCGGCGCTGGGCCCACAGCCGGCCGTGGCGGTACGCTCGTCCGCCACCGCCGAGGACCTGCCGTTCGCCAGCTTCGCCGGCCAGCAGGATTCGTACACCGGCGTCACCGGCGCGGATGCCGTCATCGATGCCGTCCGCCGCTGCTGGGCGTCGCTGTGGAGCGACCGGGCCGTGGCCTACCGTTCCGCCAACGGAATCAGCAACCGCGAGGTGGGGCTCGCCGTCGTCGTCCAGGTCATGGTGGACGCCGCCGCCGCCGGCGTGCTGTTCACGGCCAACCCGGTGACGGGTACACGGACCGAGACAGTGATCAACGCCAGTCCCGGGGCGGGCCAGGCAGTGGTGTCCGGTGCCGTGAATCCGGACCAGTTCACCGTGGACACGGCGACGGCAACGGTCGTTCGCCGCGTCCCCGGCGACGACAATCCGGTGCGGGGCTGGAGCCTGAACGACGCCGAAATTACCGAGTTAACCCACTTGGGCGACGCCGCCCAAGACCTTCTTGGCATGCCGCAGGATGTGGAGTGGGTCCTCGACGCCGGTGGGAAAGCCTGGCTGACGCAATCCCGCGCAATCACCACCCTGTATCCGTTGGACGATCCGTTCTCCGGTGGACCGTCCGCGATCGGCGCCGATCCTTCCGCCGGAGTCCGGGTCTATCTGTGCGGAACGCTAATGCAGGGGCTGACGCGCCCGATGACGCCGATGGGGCTTACCGCACTCGGCCTGGTGGGAAACCGGAAAGGCCCCTGGCGCTACGTCAATCCCGGGCTGAGGATGTATGTGGATATAACGCCGGCCGTGCGGAACAAATGGGGCCGGCGCTACCTGGCGCGGATCCTGCCGCTGGCGGACGGCAGATCGGCCRCCGTCTTTCCCGAGCTGCTGGCCGACCCGAGGTTCGCGGTCATGAAGCGACCCCGGAAGGACACGCTCGAGGCACTGAAGGCCGGCCGCAGAGAGCGGTCCCGCAACCCGGCGCCGGGCGCCGGACCGGGAATCTTCCTGCGGCTGCTCCCGTCGCTCATCGGGGCCGCGCTCCGGCCCCACGCGGAGCTCCGCCGGGCCGAGGCCTACGGGCAGCGCCTCGAAGCAGAGTTGCTGCTGTCAGAGCCGGCGTCCGCCGTGCAGCGCCTCGACTACGCCGAGCAGCTCCTGAACCGGAAGGTCGACGGGCTGATGCGCGCCACCCTGGCCGGACCGTCCGTGGGCTACATCATGCTGGCGGTGGCCCGCTGGTTGCTGCGCGGCATCGCAGCTCCCCGCGAGCTCGAGGCGGTGCTGCGCGGACTCCCTCACAATGTGACCACCGAAATGGACCTGGTTCTCTGGCAACTGGCGGTCCGCATCGGCGCCGATCCGGCGTCTCGGGACGCATTCCTGTCGCAGGACCCGGACCGCCTCGCGGCCGCCTACCGGGCCGGCACGCTCCCCGTGGCGGCGCAGGCCGGGGTTCAGGACTTTCTGGCCAGGTACGGCCACCGCGCGGTGGCTGAGATCGATCTCGGCATGCCGCGCTGGTCCGAAGATCCGGACCACATCTTCGGCATGATCTCCAACTACCTGCGCGTGGATGACCCTGAGCTGGCACCGGACCGGCAGTTCCGCCGGGCGGCCGAGCATGCAGAGCACAGGATCCGGAGCCTGGTGGACCTAGCCGACGCCCGCAGCGGATGGCGCGCGCGGCTGCTCGAACGCTGCCTGCGGCAGGTCCGGGAACTGTCGGGCCTGCGCGAACTGCCCAAGTTCCATGTGGTGAAAATCCTCGGCGAAATGCGCCGCCAGTTGCTGCTGGTCGGCGCCGATCTGGTGCGCGCCGGCGTCGTAGCGGCCGCCGGAGATGTGTTCTTCCTCGACTTCGACGAGCTCCGCGTGGGCTTCCGCGGAGCCGAAATGCAGGGCCTCGTTGCCCGCCGCCGCCGCTTGTACGACGTCGAACTCCGGCGCCGCCGCATCCCGCGACTGCTGCTCTCCGACGGGACCGACGTCGAAGCCGCCATGATGGCGACGGCCCCCTCGACCGGTGCCCTGGCCGGGACGCCGGCGTCGGCCGGCACCGCCACGGGGACAGTCAGGGTGATCCTGGACCCGGTGGGCGCGCGCCTGGAGCCCGGGGAAATCCTGGTGGCGCCCTCCACAGACCCCGGCTGGACCCCGCTTTTTATGACGGCCGGCGCCCTGGTCATGGAGATGGGCGGCGTCATCTCGCACGGCGCCGTGGTGGCGCGCGAGTACGGGATCCCCGCCGTGGTGGGCGTGCCGGACGCCACCGTCAGGCTCCGCACCGGCCAGCGCGTCACCGTGGACGGCGCGGCCGGAACCATCCGCGAGGTGCCCGGCTAGGGCCCGATCACGGCCCTCCGGAACCCCCTGCCTCAGCGTCATCAGGATTAACTCCAGCGCTTAGACCCTTGCACCCGAGCCCGCCGCCCCGTACGTTGGGGACAGCGGACGAATGTCTCCGCAGCCGTTGGCCTCCGTGGCCGTCGGAGATCAGCAGCGTTTCAGAAGGATAATGGCATGGCTACAGGCACAGTTAAATGGTTCAACGCCGAAAAGGGTTTTGGCTTCATTGCCCCGGATGACGGGTCAGCCGACGTTTTCGCCCACTACTCGGCAATCGCCTCCAGCGGCTACCGCTCGCTGGACGAGAACCAGAAGGTCGAGTTCGACGTCACCCAGGGCCCGAAGGGCCCGCAGGCTGAGAACATCCGCCCGCTCTAGACTTTCAGGAAAGCCCGGCCTGCCGGAAAACTTCTCCTAGAAGACACAGCAGCCCCTCCGGAATTTTCCGGCGGGGCTGCTGCTGCGTTCCGAGCCTTGCGCCCCGACAGCCCGGGCTACACTTGGCCGAAGATCCATTCCTCCGGAAGCAGTCCTTGATGGTCGAACAACTGATGGCCTTTGCCTTGACCTGTGTTGTCGTGGTCGTCGTCCCCGGCCCTGATTTTGCGCTCGTGTTGAAGAACGCCCACGGCGGCCCCGGGTCAGCGGCATCAACGGCGATCGGGATCATGGTCGGCAACACAATTCTTGCCCTGCTGGCAGTGCTCGGTATCACGGCGCTCTTAGGGGCTTCAGAAATACTCGGCGCCGCGATCAGGATCGCCGGTGCCGCCTACTTGCTGGTCCTTGGGATTAGCGCCCTCCGGGAGGCCTTTGGGCGTCCCCGCAGTCAGCCGGCGGCGGCCGAACCCAGGCTGCGGCTGGGCGGAGGGTCCCCGTTCCTGCAAGGGATGGTGAGCAACTTGCTCAACCCCAAGGTCGCCGTCTTCTATCTGTCCCTTTTCCCGCAGTTCAATCTCGGCCCGCTCCCTCCTCTGGAGCAGCACGCTTTGATGGCCGGCATCTTTCTGCTCACCGCGTTGGCGTGGTACATCCTGCTGGTACAGGCGCTGAAGAAGGTCTCCACGGCGCTGGCCCGTCCGCAGGTGAAACGGATYGTCACCGGCGGATCCGGTACCGTCCTGGTCGGGGTTGGCGGGACAATCCTGACCAAATCCCTGATGTCCGCTTAGAGGGCCACGATTTGCCGGCCGCTGCARCCGGCGCGCCCGTCGGGAATTGCCACTGGCTCCTCCGCTCCGGGTGAGCGGGATCCAGCGAGTGCCCCGCGTCGTGCACATTAGGATTACGCAAACTTTGGGCCCTCATGCGTAAGGAATTCGTTAGGGCCCGTTCCGCTGAGACCCGGCGGGTGGTGTCATGAAGGAAGAGGACCCTGCGGCTACCGTGGCGGCAGTCCGGTCCTCGGCAGGAGCCAACCACAATGAACACCACCCCCCGCCCGCAACCGGACACGCCAGGCAGTCCGGCGAGCGCCGGTGACATCCGTGATTTCGTCGCCGTCGATGACAGCGGGGACTTTTCCTTTCACCGGTCCGAACAGGATCTTTTGGCGGCCTTTGAGTACGTCGCGGAAGCTGCGTGCATCATCGACCGCAGCGGCGGCGCCTACCGCCTGGCCCTCGATCCGAACCGTCACCTGATTCTTGCCCCCTCGCTCGGACCAGTGGAGTTCCACTGGCTCCGCCAGGCATGGCTGGACGCCCAAAATGCCCACCCCGAATCCCACCGGCTCCGGCGCTTTTTTCCCATCACTCTGGGACAGGTGGTGTCGGCACTATTCGAAACTCTCACCCTTGAGCACGGGCCGGAGGCAGCCGCAGGTTCATGGACTCTCGAGATCAACGGCAGCGCATCACACCCAGCGAACC
>NZ_JBFRFD010000070.1:0-9829 GCF_052114645.1 Arthrobacter sp. 2YAF22_2 | reverse complement strand
CCGTCGGCGTCGGATTGACCCTGGCCGAATACCGCGGCGACCCGCCCTGCGCCATCGACGCCAACCCCGACTCGGGCGACCTCGTGGAGCGTGCCCTCGGCGAGGGTATCTACCAGCGGCAGGCGCCGCGGACCATCAGCGACCTGCTCCGCAACGTCGACTCCATCGAGTCGTTGACCGGTCTGGCCCGCTACATGCACCACGCCGGACGGCTGCACCTGATCGCCGGGGAACAGGATCCGGAGGTGTCCGATTCGCTCACCGCGGAGGAATACCTGCGCATCCGCAAGCTCATCTCCGGGTACTACTCAGTGGCCCTGACCGACTGCGGCACCGGCGTCACGCACAACGCCATGAGCGGGATCCTGCAGTCCGCCGACAACCTGATCATCGCGGCCGGCTACGCCGTAAGCGGCGCAAAGCGGGCCCGGAGCACCCTGCACTGGCTCGCCGGCCACGGCTACGAGGACCTGGCGCGCAACGCCGTCGTGGTCATCACGGACAAGGACGAAGTCTCCTCACGCGTGGACAAGGACGCCATCGAGGACCACCTCTCCGGCATCTGCCGCCAACTGATCGCCGTTCCGCACGACCGGGGAGTAGCCGACGGCGATTTGGTCACGCTCGATGCGCTGCGGCCCGAAACCCGCCGGGCGTACCGGGAGATCGCCGCCGCGATCGTCGACGGATACGTCTAGGGACTACATTTAGGCCATGAGCAAGTACGCCGGAGACGACGCCGCTGTCCAGCTGCAGGACCTAATTGCAGACACCGAAAACGTCGAAGACTTCCTTCAACGCCTCTCGGAATTCTCCGCGGCGACGCTGAGCCATTCCGTCGGCGCGGACATCGAATGCGGCGTGACGCTTCAGCGCCGGAAGAAGACCATGACCGTTGCCGGYAGCAGCAACAACGCGGTGATGCTGGACCGGATCGAGCAGAGTTTAGGCGAGGGCCCCTGCATCGAGGCGTTGCGGACCCGCGGGATTGTGCTCCTCGCCAACGTCGACACTGATCCGCGCTGGCCCGAATACCAGCAACAGCTCGCCGTCCACGGCTGCCGCAGCACCCTCGGCGTCCCGCTGGAAATTGGCGAGGAGTCGGCGGCCGCGCTGAACTTTTTCGCCTCCGCTACCGGCGTCTTCACGGCGCCCATCGTGGCCGAGGCGGCCGGATTCGCCGACCTGGCCGGGCGCGCGCTGCGCCTCGCCGTGCGAATCGGCACCGCCCAGTCCCGCGCCGAAGACCTTCAGGCAGCGATGGAACACCGCACCACCATCGACTTGGCCTGCGGCGTCGTGATGGCGCAGAACCGGTGCTCGCAGGACGAAGCGATGAGCATCCTGACCAGGGTCTCCAGCAACCGGAACCAGAAACTCCGCGACGTCGCCGCGGACGTGCTGAAGAACCTCACCGGCCAGGAAATCCGTACCCACTTCGACGGCTGACCCTCCCGCCAGCTCCACCGGGTGGCAACGGATGTGTGAACAGCTGGCGGCCATAGGATGAAGGGGATGACCACCACGCGCCCCGCAGCCTTCAGCCTCCGCAGCATCGCCGTCCCTGCCTTCGGTCCGGCACTGTTGTTCAGCATCGGAGAAGGCGCGATCCTGCCGGTCGTGGCGCTCTCCGCCCGCGAGCTCGGCGCGTCAGTGYCCGTGGCGGCCCTGATCGTGACACTGATCGGGCTCGGTTCATGGTTCTTCAACCTGCCGGCGTCGGTCATCACCCTTAAATTCGGCGAGCGCTGGGCGATCGTCGGTGCGGCCGCCGCGAGCGCCGCCGCCCTGGTTGCAGCCGCACTGGCTCCGCTGGCACAAAACGGAATCTGGCTTCTGGCCGCATCCATGGTGGTTGTCGGCATGGCCGCCAGCGTATTCAGCCTCGCCCGGCAGAAGTACTTGACCGAGGYCGTCCCCGTCACCCTCCGGGCCCGGGCGCTGTCCACCTTGGGCGGCGTCAACCGGATCGGCATCTTTATCGGCCCGTTCATAGGCGCCGCGGTGATGCAGTTCGGCGGTATCACCGCCGCCTACTGGACCGGCGTGGTGGCAATGGCGGCAGCCGCGGGCCTGTCCGTGACCATCCCTGATCTCGTTGCGGCGCCCGGCCCGGCCGACGGCACCGCTGCCAGTCAGCCCACGCTGCGGAGCGTCGCGGCCTCGCACGCGGGCGTGTTTCTCAGCGTCGGACTCGGCGTCCTGCTGCTCAGTGCGCTGCGCGCCTCCAGACAGGTGGTGATCCCGCTCTGGGCCGATCACCTGGGCCTGGACGCCACCCACGCGTCGCTCATTTACGGCATTTCCGGGGCAATCGACATGCTGGTCTTCTACCCGGCCGGGAAGCTGATGGACCGCAAGGGCCGCCAGTGGGTGGCGGTGCCATCCACGCTGATCATGGGCACGGCGATGCTGCTGATCCCGCTCAGCACCGGGTTCGTCGGCCTCATGCTGGCCGGGCTGCTGATCGGCTTCGGCAACGGCATCAGCTCCGGGCTGAACATGACCCTCGGCGCCGACTTCTCGCCGGACAACGGACGCGGCCAGTTTCTCGGGATCTGGAGGTTCATGGCCGACGCCGGCGCCACCGGCGGCCCGGTGCTGCTGTCCGGCGTTACGGCCGCGGTTTCACTAGGGGCCGGGGTAGGCGCCACCGGCGTGCTCGGGTTCGCCGCTGCTGCCGTCTTTGCGATCACCATTCCCCGGCTCAGGCACCGCCGCAACTACTGACAGCTCCCCGCTGGGACCTGAGGGGCGAGGTCAGAAGCTGGCGGTCTGCCGGGGTCGTGCGGCCTGCCCAAACAACCACACAGCGGCGACGGTGGCGAGGTAGCCGGCGATGACGATCAGCGACGTTCCGGCCCAAAAATAGTTCGTGGTACTGGCTTCCTGGTCCGGCCCCGGCGCGATCTTCAGCAGCGAATAGGCGGATACCGCGGCTGAGGCGAGCCCTCCCAGTACCGGGAGGACGAGCCACAGCCGGGCGGAGGCCCAGTGGCCGTTGTAGCCGTCCCAGACATTCCACAGTCGACCCGTGCGCATGATCAACCAGCCTGCCGGCAGGGTAAACCCTCCTACCACCAGGAACGCTGCCACCACGTCGGCAGGCCGGTGCCACTGATTGATGAGCGTGGACACTCCGGTGGCGACGGCGAAGCTGCCGCCCAGGAAACCGGCTAACGGCCGCCAGCGCGGCGAGACCATGAGGAACACCACGGCCGCTGCCGAAGCCGCCATGGTCGTGTGGCCGGACGGGAGGGAGTTGAGCTCCAGGGTCTCGATCCCGCGGAAAGGCCGGACCGGAACCAGGTCCTTCAGAAGCTGCGTGGCGATGTTGGCCCCCGCGGCGGCCGTGACGGCGATGCCGGCGGCGGCCCACCTGCGGCGCCTCACCGTCACGAAAAGGAGCACCACCGATGCGACTACCACCGAGAGCGTTGGCAGCCAGTCCAGGAGTTGGGTACTCGCCTTTCCGGCGGCCCCATGGATGTCCACGGCCTCGACCAGCGCGGATTCGTCAATGAACTGCCCGGTGGCGGTGCGCACGAAGAAGTAATACGTGGCGGCAAGAGCGGCTGCGCACGCGAGGGTGCCCAGCAGGAAAAAGAATCCGACGGCCGATCCTGCGCCGGCCGGCTCCGGGGTCGGATGCGCTCCGGCACGGTTCCAGAAACGGACAGCACGGGGCCGGGCTCCCGTCTGCACGCTGTTATCTTCTTGCCCAAAATTCATCGTTATCTAGGGTCCCACAGAACCCTGTGCCGACGCCGGGGCCGGCCAGTCCGGCCGGGCCGGCCGGGCCTGGCGGCCCTGGCTCGGCAGCACGTGAATCACGTAGAGCCCGCCCCAGGACGAGTAGCGACTACTCGTGTGCGGTTCGGTGCCGTATCCATAGACTTCCAGAACCCGAGCGGCTAGTCCCCGGGCGTACCTTGGGCGGGCCGATGCAGACGAGTGTCCCAAACCGGGATCTCACCCCCAGTCGATGCCGGCCCGCCCAAGGCTCCGGGACGGTGTTGCGGTCGCAACCCCTGTGCGCGCTTCCCCGGTAGAGTACACACATGCCCAGCCCTGCCGAGACCACGCCATCCTCCGGCCTGAACCCCGGCGGCGTGGAAGAACTCCTCGACGTCGCCCGGGTGGTCAGCCTGCCGATGCGCGTGAAGTTCCGCGGCATCACGCAGCGCGAAGCCCTACTGCTCCCCGGCCCGCTCGGCTGGGGCGAGTTCTGCCCTTTTCTCGAGTATGGCGACGCCGAGGCCGCCCGCTGGCTGGCCGCGGCCGTCGAAGCCGGCTGGCAGGGCTTCCCGGAGGCCCGTCGGACCAGCATCCCGGTCAATGCCACCGTTCCCGCCGTCGAGGCAGCGCGGGTGCCGGACATTTTGGCCCGCTTCGGCCGGGTGGATGCCGTAAAAGTCAAGGTCGCCGAGCCGGGCCAGACGCTTGCCGACGACGCTGCCCGGGTGGCCGCCGTCCGGGCAGCGCTCCCGGACGCTGCGATCAGGGTCGACGCCAACGGCGGCTGGGACATCCCGGAGGCCGTCGAGGCGCTCACCCGGCTGGCAGCCGTCGGGCTGGAGTACGCCGAACAACCGGTTCCGGAGATCGCTGGCCTGGCCGAGGTTCGGCGTCGGCTCCGGTCCGCGGGGGTCCCGGTGCTGATCGCCGCGGACGAGAGCGTACGCAAGGAAGAGGACCCGCTCAAGGTGGCGCGGGCCGGTGCCGCGGACCTGATTGTGGTCAAGGTTGCGCCCCTGGGCGGCGTGCGACGTGCCCTCCGGATCGTGGCGCAGGCCGGGCTGCCCGCCGTCGTCAGCTCCGCGCTTGACACCTCGGTGGGCATCCGCGCAGGGCTGGCCCTCGCCGCAGCCCTGCCCGAGCTGCCGTACGCCTGCGGGCTCGGGACCGTGTCACTGCTCGCCGCCGACATCACCCGGGACCCCCTCGTTCCCGACGACGGCGCCATCCGGCTCCGCGATGTGGCGGCCGACCCGGAGCTATTGGAGGGGTACGCCGCGCCGCCGGAACGCACTGACTGGTGGCTGGACCGGCTACGGCGCACCTACGCCGTGCTCGCATCAGCCACAGGGACAAGCGCAGCCCTGTGACTTGCGCGCCGAAGTGCRCCGATCATCCACGACGAGGAACGGACCGTGTTCGTCGCTGTGCAGCACCCGGGCGAGGAAGGCTCGTTCGAAGCCCAACACTCGGCCTTCCCGGATTACGTCGGCGCGGGTGCGGCGGCCAAACCGGGCCAGGCACGCCTGCCCCGGCCGTCCGTGGTCCGGGTCTTCCGAGGCGACTCCTGGCATTTCCCGACGCTCCCTCACGTTTGGCGCCTTCCGGTCCGACGCTCCCTCACGTTTGGCGGGTTGTCCGCCGGACGTGAGGGAGCGTTTCGGCACGGACTGCCGGATGTGCGGGAGCGTCTGCTGGTGGGCCCTCTACGTCAGGCTGGTTGTGAGTCAGTCAGTGATTGAAGAGGAGCAGGAGTAGCCATGACTGTTGGTCCGCGAGGTATTAGCCGCGATGAGATTCGAGAATTGGTGCATCAGTATTACGTGCAGCCGTACGGGACGAGGAAGGAATGGCTTGCCTCCCAGCCAGTGACGGAATGGACGTTTCGGCGCTGGCGGAAAATGGTGCAGGAGGGTGATCTCGACCGGAATCTGATTCCACGAGAGCATGGGGGTATGGCCCGCACGAATGGCGAGTGGTCCGCGTTTGAGAAAGCGCGTGCCAAGGAGATCGCTGAACACCAGTCCGAAGTCGAACAGCTCAAGGGCCGAATCCGTGAACTCGAAGGCACGAATACAGCCTTGGGAAAAGCTATCGGGCTCTTGCACGAGTTGAGCGTGCCAGAGCCCGATACGGCCCAGACGAAAGATCCGAAAGGTTCATCGAAGCCGAGAACATCCTCGTCCGGCATCTGACAACGCTCACCGGCTCGCAACGGCAAGCCCTCGAGCTCGCCGGCGTATCCCGCTCGACCTGGCATTACCGGCAGAATCCCCGCGAACGGGTTCAGGATCCGCTCGGACAGTCTGAGCGCGCTTACCAGTCACGTGTCAGCGCGAATGATCGTGACCGGATCTGCGAATACATCCTGGTGGGGTGGGCCAATCAGGTCTCCGTTGATCATTCCTACGCGGCTGCGTGGGACGCGGGGGTGATGCTTGCTTCCCGCCGGACATGGTGGCGGGTCGCGGCCCGGATCGAGGACCAGATGCTGCGCCCGACCATCCCGACCAGGAAGGGGAACAACCGGCTCCCGAGGGAGAAGCCCGTGGTGATGGCCACGGGCCCGGGACAGGTCTGGTCCTGGGACATCACCGATCTGTATTCCCCGTGGCGGGGACGGTCGTTCAAGGCCTACTCGGTCCTTGATATCTACTCCCGCCGCATGGTTGCCTGGCGGGTCGAGGAGCGGGAAGCGGACCATCTCGCCGTGGACATGTTCGAAACCGCGATCGCCCGGGATGGCGCACCGCGCATAGTTCACGCCGATTCGGGGCCGGCGATGCGATCAAACCTGCTCCGCGATGCTCTCACCAGCCACGGCGTGGAACTCTCCCACAACCGACCCTACGTCTCGAACGACAACCCCTTCTCCGAATCCGGGTTCCGGACCATGAAGTACAGGCCCGGCTACCCCCGGGTCTTCAAAGAAGTCGAGGACGCCCGGGCCTACCTTGCCGACTACGTGCCCTGGTACAACACTCAACACAAACACTCGGGCATCGCCCTGTTCTCGCCCGCCGAAGTCCACGATGGCTCGTGGAAGGAAGTCTGGAAAACACGCGACCAGGCACTACAGCGCTACTACGACGAAAACCCCGAACGATTCCGCCAACGACCCATCACACCAGCCCCCGCCCGCCACGCAGGGATCAACCTTCCCGCAACAAAAACACCCACACAGCAAACCCAATGACTCCACACAGCTTGACAATCTGCGTTCCCTCCCCGACGCTCCCGCAGCTCTGACACGACCAGGGTGCCACCGGAGAGTGAACTTCCAGGGACTATCTCATTAACGGTGTATCCGGCGGTTTCTTTTAGTAGCTTTCGGCTGCCGGGAATCGGTCGCTGAAAGTAATGGCGAAGGCGTTCAAAGCGGGCTTCCAGCGCATTGTCCATCGGGTCCTGCCGGCACCGGTTGGATCCAGGGATCGGGTGACCAGATACAGGCACTTTAGCGCAGCCTGCTCTGTCGGGAAATGACCCCTCGCCTTCACGGCCCGCCGGTACCGGGCGTTCAGCGATTCGATCGCGTTGGTCGAGCAGATCACGCGCCGGATTTCCACGTCGTAGTCCAGGAACGGGATGAACTCCTCCCACGCGTTCTCCYACAGGCGCACGATCGCCCCGTATTTCCTGCCCCAGCGCTCCGTGAGCTCCTCGAACGCCGCCCGGGCGGCCGCGGCGTTGACCGCGGTGTAGATCGGCTTCACATCGCGTTTGAGCGCGTCCCAGTCCTGCCTTGAGGCCAGCCGGAAGGTGTTCCGGATCAGGTGAATAATGCACGTCTGCACGGTCGTCAGCGGCCACACATTGGCCACGACCTCTGGCAGGCCCTTGAGCCCGTCGCAGACCAGGAAGAAGCTGTCCTTCACGCCGCGGTTCTTGATGTCGGTGAGCACGCTCATCCAGAACTTCGCGCCTTCCCCGCCGGTCCCGGCCCAGAGGCCCAGGATGTCTTTCTCCCCGGCCAGCGTGACTCCAATTGCGGCGTAGACGGGCCGGTTGGCGACCTGCCCGTCCCTGACCTTGACCACGATCGCGTCGATGAAGATCGCCGCGTAGATCTCATCCAGTGGCCGGTTCTGCCACGCCGTCATCTCTTCAAGCACCCGGTCGGTGATCCGCGAGACCGTTTCCTTAGAAACCGAGGCGCCGTAGATCTCGGCGAAATGTGCGCTGATCTCCCCGGTCGTCAAGCCCTTGGCATAGAGCGAGAGGACCATCTCATCAACGCCTGACAACCGGCGCTGGCGCTTGGCAACGATCTTCGGTTCGAACGTGCCTTCCCGGTCCCGCGGAACGTCAATGTCCACCGGGCCTGTCGTCTCCGTCAGCACGGTCTTGGGCCGGGTGCCGTTGCGCGAGTTGGCGGTGACCTTTGCAGCCGTGTCGTGCCGTTCATAACCGAGGTGCTCGGTCAGTTCCTCGTCCAGGGCGGTCTCGATGACGGTCTTCGTCAGCATCTTCAGCAGCCCGTCAGGACCGGTCAGAGACAGCCCCTGTTCCTTGGCCATCCTCACCAGCTCGCGCGCGGCCTCGGCCTCGGATTTCTCTGTCAGTTTCTCAACGGTTTTCGTACTCGGCACAGCCTCAAGTGTTGCGGCCATATCGGGCTCCCTCCCGCCAGGCTCACCGCCCGGCGTGTCGAGCCAGATACACCGTTAATTCCACAGTCCCGACACGCCGGGCGTTGCCTGGCGGGGAAGACTGATCATGAGCGACCGTGTGGATCCCATGGCGGCTGAATTGGATCAGCGAGAGTTGCCGCAGCAGCTCCTGGCCAGCGATTGAGGCATCGGGCTTGTCGGCCCGGGCGGTCTGTTGAACCGGTTGACGAAGAATGTTCTGGAGACCGCGCTGGAGGCGGAGATGGACGAGGACCTCGGCTATGGCAAGCACGACGTGTCCGGCCGCGGGAGCGGGAACACCCGCAACGGCACCCGCACCAAGACCGTCATGACTGAGACCGGGCCGGTGGAGATTGACGTGCCGCGGGACACCGGATCGTCGTTCGACCCACAGATCATCAGGAAACCGTAGCGGCGGCTGACGGGCGTCGACGAGATTGTGTTGTCGCTGAGCGCGAAGGGCCTCACGACCGGAGAGATCGCAGCGCACTTCGCCGATGTGTTCGGCGCCAGTGTCTCGAAAGACACCATTTCGCGGATCACTGAGAAAGTCGTCGGGAAGATGACCGAGTGGCAAAACATGCCCCTTGCGCCTTCCCTGCCAGGGACCGGCTGGCCGTTTTGGACGGCAAGGACAGCGGTTCGCGGCCGCCGGATTTTGTCGGTCGGGTGCCCTATCCGAAAGTGCCAGGGTTCGTCGCCAACCCGTAGAGAGGCGGTCAGTCCCCGGATGACCCGGCGCCGGGACTGACTCCCTGACGGCTCTTAACCCTTAGGTATCCTGCAGCAGCGAGCAGGAGGCCGGTAACTGCGATTTCGGCAACGCCTGCAAGGAAGGTGGCGGGGAGCAGGCCCAGGAGGATCGCCGTCGTAAGGTGTACAGCCAGCAGCACCAGAAAGAGGCGGATTGGCCAGGCGTCTCGCGTAGACTTCCTAACCACAAGCCAGTAGGCGAGGCCGAGGAGGACGAAGCCTCCGGCTTGGATGGCGGCGACCACGATCAGGTCTCCATTCAGCGCGAACGGGACCGCAACGGCGGCCATCAGCACCAGGACAAGCGGCGTCACATAGGCCATGATCCGGGTCCGCTTAAGGATGTACACAACGTTGGTTGCCACGAGGAAAAGAGCGTAGCCGCTGGAGGCCAAGGGCAAGACTCTTGCTACCGGCCCTAGATGCTCGGGCGCCTGAGTGAGAATGAATCCCCCAGCGGTCGCTGCCGCGGATGCGAGAATTCCGATCCCGGCGGACGCCAGTAAGGCCTCTACGGCTACCGACCTCAACAGCGTTGGCAATTTGGCGGGCGAGGCCTCCATAAGTCGCGTGGCCCAGGCATTGTTGAGCGCGTTCAAGAGGGTCAGCGGCCCCAGGGCAAAGATCAGCACGGCGCCGTACTGGCCTGCGGGAGCCGCGCCTGCCAGGACCGCCAGGAGAAGGACGGCGCCCTGGGTGAGCAG
>NZ_JBFRFD010000069.1:0-9848 GCF_052114645.1 Arthrobacter sp. 2YAF22_2 | reverse complement strand
CCACGTCGCGCACGGTGGCGGCGCCGGATTCGACGGCACCGGTGCAGGACATATCGCCAACGGTCCGGTAGCGGACGGTCTTGGTGATGACTTCCTCGTCGTCGCGCGGCTGGGACACGTCGCCCACKGCRCGCCACATGCCRTCKCGGGMGAAGACTTCGCGCTCGTGGGCGTAGTACAGGCCCGGCAGCTCGATGCTCTCGCGCTCGATGTAACGCCAGACGCCCAGCTCCGTCCAGTTGCTGATCGGGAACGCCCGGACGTGCTGGCCCACGGTGTGCCGGCCGTTGTAGAGGTTCCACAGTTCGGGGCGCTGGTTGCGCGGGTCCCACTGGCCGAATTCGTCGCGCAGGCTCAGGATGCGCTCCTTGGCCCGGGCTTTGTCCTCGTCCCGSCGGCCGCCGCCGAAGACGGCRTCGAACTTGTTGCGCTGGATCGCRTCCAGCARCGGGACGGTCTGCAGCGGGTTSCGGGTKCCGTCSGCACGCTCTGCCAGCTCGCCCGAATCGAGGAACTCCTGGACCGACCCGACGACGAGTTTCAGTCCCAGCCGTTCCACGGTCCGGTCGCGGAACTCGAGGACCTCGGGGAAGTTGTGTCCGGTGTCCACGTGCAACACCGGGAACGGCACCTTCCCCGGCCAGAAGGCCTTGGTAGCCAGGTGCAGCATCACCACGGAATCCTTGCCGCCGGAAAACAGCAGCGCAGGCTTCTCAAACTCGGCAACAACCTCGCGGATGATATGGATAGCTTCGGATTCCAAAGTATCCAAAGACGACAGGCGGGCCGGGGAGCTCAGGCGGGCATCCGCCGTCGACCCCGATGCCGCCCAGGGAGTGGCATCTAAGGCATCGGCCGAGGGACCCGACGCGAGCTTGCGAGCGTTGGGAAGGCCGCTGCCGCTGTCGGAGCGGGACGCGATGCTGCTTGCAGCATCGCCGTCCCGCGCAGGGGCGGGGGCGGCATCTGCCGTGGAGGCGGTGGTGACCGTCGCCGTCGTGCTCAAGTTGCTCATACGTGTAGTCCGCATTCTGTCTTGTCGGTTCCTGCCCAGCGTCCGGCGCGGGGATCTTCCCCGGGCGCGACCTTGCGGGTGCAGGGCTGGCAGCCGATGGAGGGGTAGCCCTGTGAAAGCAGCGGATTGACGGGCAGGAGGTTGTCCTCGGAATACTGCACCAGCTGGTCAAAGGTCCAGGCCGCGACCGGGTTGACCTTGACCAGGCCGTTCGCGTCGTCCCAGGTGACCAGCGGGGTGTTGGTGCGGGTGGGGGCTTCGTCACGGCGGACGCCGGTGAACCAGAGCTCGTAGCCGGCCAGGGTCCGGCGCAGGGGCGCCACCTTGCGCAGCGCGCAGCACTGCGCGGGGTCGCGGGCGAAGAGGTCCTTGCCCAGGAGCCGGTCCTGCTGCTCCACGGTGGCCTCCGGCAGCACGTCGACGACGTTGACGCGCAGGTTCGCGGCGACCTCGTCGCGCGTGGCGCGGGTTTCCGGGAAGTGGTAGCCGGTTTCCAGGAAGAGGACGTCGACGCCGGGGAGCTGGTCCGCGACGAGTGCCGGGAGAACGGCGTCTGCCATGGAGCACGCGACGGCGACGGCGGGCACCTCGAAGTTGCGCGCCGCCCAGGCGATCACCTCTCCGGCCGGGGCGTCCCAGCCGAGCTCGGCGGCCCCGGCGTCGGCGAGGGCCTTGAGCTGGTCGTGGGTGCGGAGTGCAACGGTCACTGGAGATCACCTTCCTCTGCGGCGAACGCCCACTCGGCGAAGTTCTGGCCTTCGGAGCGGTCCGCGACGAACTTCCGAATTACGCGTTCCACGTAGTCGGGCAGGTCGTCGGCTGTGACCTTGAGTCCGCGGACGGTGCGGCCCAGGCCCGCCTCCTCGCGGCTCTCGGACGCCAGGCCGCCGCCGAGGTGGACCTGGAAACCCGGGGTGGGGTCGCCGTCGGGCGTGGGAAGCATCATGCCTTTGAGGCCGATGTCCGCGGTCTGGATCCGGGCGCAGGAGTTGGGGCAGCCGTTGATGTGCAGCGAGAGGGCCTGCGGCAGCTGCTGGCTCTCGGCAAGGTCGGCAAGGCGGCGTTCCAGTTCGGCGATGGCCGTGGCGGCCGTGACCTTGGTCTCGACGATGGCGAGTTTGCAATATTCGATTCCGGTGCAGGCGATGGTGCCGCGGCGGAACACGGAGGGCCGGGCGGAGAGGCCCAGCGCGTCGAGGTCGGCCACGAGGGGATCCACCTGCTCCTTCGGCACGTCGAGGACCACGAGCTTCTGGTGCGGGGTGGTCCGCAGTCGCTTCGAGCCGCGGGCCTCCAGAGTGTCCGCGAGCCGGACCAGCTGACCGCCGGAAAGCCGGCCGGCCACCGGAGTGGCCCCGATGAAGAACTTTCCGTCCTTCTGTTCGTGCACGCCGATGTGGTCGCCCGGGGTGGAGGGCTTGGGCGCTGCGGGGCCGTCGAAGAGTTTGTAGCCGAGGTATTCGTCCTCGAGGACCTGCCGGAACTTCACCGGGCCCCAGTCGGCCAGCAGGAACTTCAGSCGGGCCTTGGTGCGCATCCGACGGTAGCCGTAGTCGCGGAAGATGCTGGTGACGCCGAGCCAGACGTCGGCGGCCTGGTCCGGGCGAACGAAGGCGCCGAGCCGCTTGCCCAGCATGGGGTTGGTGGAGAGCGCACCGCCGACCCAGAGGTCRTAGCCGRSKCCGAGTTCGGGGTGGACCAKGCCCACCAGGSCGAMGTCGTTGATCTCGTGGACSACRTCCTGGCTGGGGTGGCCGGTGATGGCCGTCTTGAACTTGCGCGGCAGGTTGGCGAGCTCCGGGTCGCCGATGAAGCGCTCGGCGAGCTCGTTGATCAGCGGAGTCGGGTCGATGATCTCGTCCTTGGCGATGCCGGCCACCGGGGAGCCGAGGATGACGCGGGGGACGTCGCCGCAAGCTTCGGTGGTGGACAGGCCCACTGCTTCGAGCCGGCGCCAGATCTCCGGCACGTCCTCGACCCGGATCCAGTGCAGCTGGATGTTTTGCCGGTCTGTGAGGTCGGCGGAGCCCCGGGCGAAGTCCACTGAGATCTGACCGATGACGCGCAGCTGTTCGGTGCTGAGGGCGCCGCCATCGATCCGGACGCGGAGCATGAAGTACTTGTCTTCGAGTTCGTGGGGCTCAAGGGTCGCGGTCTTGCCGCCGTCGATCCCGGGCTTGCGCTGGGTGTAGAGACCCCACCAGCGGAAGCGGCCGTGCAGGTCGGTGCCGTCGATCGAGCCGAAGCCGTGCTTGGAATAGACCGTCTCGATGCGTTCCCGGACGTTGAGGCCGTTGTCTTCCTGTTTCCAGGTTTCGTTGGCGTTCAGCGGCGCGGTGCCGTCCACCTTCCACTGCCCGTGTGGCTTGGCCGCGGGACGGGCGGGTCGTTTGGCGCGGCCTGCGGCAGCCTGGTCCGGGTACGCGCCGGCTAGAACTGTATCAGTCATGGATCGACTGTAGGGTGCCCGCAATGGCGTCACCAAGGATCAGAAACGCGGGGTCACCTAGGGCAACATTTCGTCATGAAGTGCCGGCGGCGACTGCAGCGTCGTACCGCGCCAGCGCAATTTCGGCGAGCACCGGGGAGGGCAGCAGCGGCGCCGTGACCAGGTCCGCGCCCGCCTTGGCAAGCTCGTCGTGGAAGAAGCCGGGGGCCAGAAGGTAGGAGGCGATCACCACGCGGCCGCCCAGGTCCACGGCCCCGGCCGACCGTCCCGCGCCCGCGCCCCCAGCCGCCTCCGCGCGAAGCATGGCAACCGCTTCGGGCACCGACGGCTTCGCCGAGGCGCCGTAGGCGGCGACGATCCGGTTGGAACGGAGCGCGCGCAGCTGGCCCGCGAGTTCCTCGACGTTCTCCGCGGCGGTTGCGTCGGAGGAACCCGCCCCGGCGAGGATCACGGCGTCGTTGTCGTTCACGCCGGCTTTACGCAGCCGCTGGTCCAGCAGCGCCGCGAGCCGCGGATCGGGGCCCAGCGGCGCCGCGGCGAGGGTGCCCGGCCGGCCGTTCACGGCCCGGGCGATGTCCACCTTGACGTGGTACCCGACACTCAGCAGCAGCGGCACGACGACGGCGGATTCCCCGGCCTGGAGCCCTGCCACGACGGCCGTCAGGTCCGGGTCCTGGACGTCGACGTAGGCCTCCCGGACGTCGAGGTCGGGACGCAGGGCGGCGAGTCCGGCACGCAGTGCGTTGACCTCCGCCGCCCCTTGGGAGCTGGATGTCCCGTGGGCGCAGGCGATCAGGATAGGGCTATTCATAGCTGTTAGCGTAGCGTTGGACCCGCCCCATCCGCCCTCCAGAAATCGACCGGGAAACCCATGACCTTCTCATTCAGCGCCGTGCTGGTCTGGCTGGACTTGTCTGGCGTCTTTTTCTTCGCGGTCTCCGGTTCGCTGCTCGCGGCGCGGAAGCAATTCGACGTCGTCGGTTCGCTGCTGCTCGCGGCGATGGTCGGCCTGGGCGGTGGCATCATGCGCGACATCATCATCAACGCCGGTCCGCCCGCGGCGTTTACCGACCCCGCCTATCTGGTCCCACCGCTGCTGGCCGCCGTCCTGGTGTTCTTCCTGTTCTCCAGCGTCCAGCGCTTCACCTCGTTGCTTTTCCTGTTCGACGCCGGTGGCCTTGCCCTCTTCTGCATCACGGGAAGCCTGAAGGCGCTCGCGGCGGGCATGAACGCGGCGGCCGCGATCCTGCTCGGCGCCGGCACTGCGGTGGGTGGCGGACTGCTGCGGGACATCACCGCCAACGAGATCCCACAACTTTTCGACCCCAAAGATCTCTATGCCGTGCCGGCCTTTGCCGGGGCCGCGGTGACGGTTGTGCTGTCCGTCACCGGCTCCTTCAACGCAGTAACGGGGGGCGCGGTGGCGGCTGCGGTTTTCGCGTTCCGGGTCACGTCCCGGCGGCGTCACTGGCATGTGCCGCTCGCGGTCCGCGGCTGGCACCGCCGGAGTGCGGACGCGGCCGAAAGCGGACCTCAGGATTAGCTAGGATGTGAACCATGACTGACATGTTCCTCGAGAAGTTCCGCGCGCTAGTTCCGAAGTATCTCGAAGACGAATGGCAGGAAGAAGACGGTCTGCCGGCGGACGAGTTGGATGCCGCCCTCGCCGAGCACCAATTCGAGATCCCGCTGGTGCTGCGGGAGTTTTACCTGGCTCTCGGCGGCTGCGAGGACCTCATGGAGGCCTACCACTACTTCTGGGATCCCGAGGAGCTCGAAGTCGACGACGAAGGCTTCCTGATGTTCCTTGAGGACGAGGAAGAGCAGTTCACTTGGGGCTTCCGCGTGGGCGACCTCAGCGTCCCGGACCCGATCGTGTACCGCCGCAACAACGCCAGGGCCCAGTGGAAGAGCGAGGAAGGCACCTTCTCCGAGTTCGTCTTCGACATGTTCGAGTGGGCCTTCAACGACGAGGACGAGGACTAGGCACCCCCAGGCTTCCTCCTACCCGCCGCGGCCGTGTTCCGGCTACCCGGCTACCCGCCGCGGCCGTGTTCCGCGGAAGCTACCCACCTTCGGCGGCGCGGGCCGGCGTGTCTGCGGGCCGGCGGTACCACGACACGTACCAGACCACACCTCGGCGGAATGGGGGCACTTTGACACAGACACGCCGCCATCCGGGACGGAGACTGGCGGCCCGACACTCATAGCCGCCCCCGACGGCGGTCTCCCCTTACAGTCGGAGGTCACCGCGACGCCACATCGCCAGCACGGCCTTCACCTCAGCCACCATCCGCTCCGGGTGATGGACGACGTCGTCGTAGCCGTACCGAAGCACCAGGTAGCCGCCAACCATGGCCGCGTTGTTGCGACGACGGTCCTTCTTCACCTGCTGCGGCTCCAGATGTGTGGCACCGTCGGTCTCCACCACGATGCAGTCCTCCACCAGGAAGTCCACTTCCCCAACGCCTGCGATCTCGACATGCCTGCGTAGCTGCAATCCGGCCCTGCGGAAGGCCACATTCGCAAGGACCTCGAGCACCGAATCCGCCCGCGGAACTAGTAGGTCAAGGATTCCTCTGGCCCGGCCGTTTCGGTTGCCGGCGAGCGCGCTTCGGAGGAAGTCCGCGCTGATCTCTCCCCTACCAACGGCGCACTGCAGCATCGCGATCGCCTCAAGTTCTGGCAGACAACGCGCGGCGTGGATCAGGACGTCGGCAAGTCCGGCGACAGGCAGGAATGGATGGCGGGGATGCCTGCAGCATCCGTGTGCCACCGAACCGGGCGGCGTCGGACGATGCCCGACCCACAAATGGAGGCGTTGTGCTGGCGCCAAAGTCCACAAGCCGTAGCTCGGGGCGGCCGAGAGGCAGGTCAGGAGTCCGCCTGCCTCCCGCGCTGCCCGGTAAGGGCTGGAATCCTCCGGCAGCACGTAAAGCCCTCGGCGGATCCTCGCCAAGCTGCCCACGGCCACGGCCGCAGCTATTCGGTGGCGGCTGAATCCGGCACGGCCAAGTTCAACGGCAGTGGCAGTTCCACCCCGACTGGCCAGGAAATTGAGAACAGTCATTCCGTCACTGTGCCTTGTCGTCGATCCGCCGCGCCCACGCACTCCGCGCCATGTGGACAACGCCTTCCCGGGACCCTATGGCACGGACACGCCGCGGCGAAGCCTGTGAGGCACCCCGACGCAGCTCAAAACGCCCCTAAACCGCGCGAACAACCCACGGCGGACACATGAATCCAACCCGGCTCTTCACTCCCGCGCCGGCCAAACAACGCCGTCCGGGGCACTATGGCTCAGACACGCCGCGGCGAAGCCTGTGGAGCACCCCGACACAGCTCAAAACGCCCCTATACCGCGCAAACAACCCACGGCGGACACATGAATCCAGCCCGGCTCTTCACTCCGCGCCATGTGGACAACGCCGTCCGGGGGCACTATGGCTCAGACACGCCGCGGCGAAGCCTGTGAGGCACCCCGACGCAGCTCAAAACGCCCCTAAACCGCGCGAACAACCCACGGGCGGACACATGAATCCAGCCCGGCTCTTCACTCCCGCGCCGAGCGCCAGACCGACCCGGCCGGTGCCGGTCTAAGCTGGGGAAACTCCGCCAGGGACAAGCCCCGCGCCGCCGTGACATCCAATTTACAAAATTGCTAGACAACATGACACAACTGTCATAGTCTTGTTACGGGTTCACTAAATGCCTCCGGTGAATCTGATGCGAACGGAGAAATGGCCCCGGTTCCGCACAACGGATGACTCGTTACGTTGTGAGGAACCGGGGCCATTCCGTTTAACTTCAGACGGTAAGGACCGGTGCCGGCTACCGCGGACGGCGCCGAAGAGCCGACGGATACCCTAGCTGCTGCGGTCCACCACGGCGCGCGCGAAGCTGGTCAGCGAATCCTTGACGACGCCCTCGGGCAGCGGGGCGAGGGCTGCAATGGCTTCGTCGGCCCAGGCCCGCGCCACCGTCCAGGACTCCGCGGTGACAGGGTGTTCACGCAGCCCGGCGACGGCAGCGGCGAGGGCCTCATCCGAGCTGAGGTCGCCGTCGATCAGCTGCAGCAGCCTGACGGCGGACTCGTCGCCGTCGGCCGCGGCCTTGCGCAGCAACAGCACCGGCAGGGTAGGGACTCCCTCGCGCAGGTCGGTGCCGGGCGACTTGCCGGACTTCACCTTGACGCCGGTGACGTCGATGACGTCGTCGGCGAGCTGGAAGGCGACGCCGACCTTCTCGCCGTACTCGACCAGCAGCGCCTCGTAGGCCGGGTCGGCGTTGGAGAAGATCGCGCCGAGCTGGCCGGATGCCGCCACGAGCGAGCCGGTCTTGTCCGCGATCACGGAGAGGTAGTGCTCCACCGGATCCTCGTCCGGACGGGGCCCCACCGTCTCGTGCAGCTGGCCCAGGCAGAGCCGCTCGAAGGTGCGCGCCTGGATGCCCAGGGCGCGGGCCCCGAGCTCGGAGACCAGGATCGAGGCTCGGGCGAAGATCAGGTCACCGGTCAACACGGCCACCGAGTTGCCCCAGACCTCGTGCGCGGTGGGAGCGCCGCGGCGGAACGGTGCGGAGTCCATCACGTCGTCGTGGTACAGCGTGGCCAGGTGGGTCAGTTCGACGACGACGGCGGCCTGCACCACCGCCGGCAGCGAGGCGTCACCGAGGTGGGCGCAGAGCAGGGCCAGCAGCGGCCGGATGCGCTTGCCGCCGGCTTCGACGAGGTGCCGCGACGTTGCGTCGGCCAGCGGATCGGAGTTGGCGATGGCCTCGCGCAGCTTCTTCTCCACGCGCGCCAGGTTGGTGGTGATTGCCGGGCCGAGATCGGGGTCCCCGGCGATGGCTGCGAATCCGGCCGGCAGCTGGAGGCCGGTAGCGATCGCGGTGGTGTTGAGGCTGGGTTCAGCGCTCGGCAGGCCGTGTCCGGCGTGCGTCCAGCTTTGGTCTGCAGAGTTGGTCACGGGTTAACCCTAACTTGTTGCGGAGTCCGCGGAATTGAGGCTGAAACGGGCCGGGTATTCGAGGTGGCAGGGACCAGGGCTTCCAGGACTCGGATCATCCGGTCCTCGATCCCCCTGGCCGAAGGATCGGTCAGGTTGGCCAGCAGCCGGACGACGAACTTCATCAGCACCGGAAGGGGCATCCCGGTCCGGAGCGCCAGTTTCATCACGGCGGGCCTGCCGATCACGGCGGCAAAGGCGCGCCCCAGGGTGAAGTGGGAGCCCCACTGCCCCCGGACAAAGTCCGCGTAGCCGGCCAAATGCGCGTCGGCGTCGGCCCCGGTCCAGCCGGCCGAGGCAGAGCGCGCCGCCGTGTCGATGATGAACTCGGCCGCGAAGCGGGCGGACTCCATGGCGTAGGAGATGCCCTCGCCGTTGAACGGGGACACCATGCCGCCGGCGTCGCCGAGCAGCAACAGCCCCGGCGAATAGTGCGGGGTCCGGTTGAAGCCCATGGGCAGCGCCGCGCCGCGGATGTCGCCGACTTGGTTCGCCGGGGTGAAGCCCCACTCGGCGGGCATCGCGGCGGTCCATTCGCGCAGGACCTGCTTGTAGTCCAGCTTGCCGAATTCCTTAGAGGAGTTCAGGATGCCGAGGCCCACGTTGGAGGTGCCGTCGCCGACGCCGAAGACCCAGCCGTAGCCGGGCAGCAGCTTGCCGTCCCGGCCGGGGAGCTCCAGCCAGCCTTCCATCCAGTCGTCATCGTGCCGCGGGCTGGTGAAGTAGGTGCGCACGGCCACGCCCAGTGGACGGTCATCGCGCTTCTGGATCCCGAGCGAGACGGCGGTGCGGCTGGAGTTGCCGTCGGCGGCGAGGACGACGTCGGCGGCAAAGTCGCGCGTCTCCCCCGTCTTGCGGCCGGACCCGCCCAGGAGCGCTGCGCGGACACCGGTCACGCGGCCGTCTTCGGACCGCAGGGCTTCAGTGACGCTGTGGCGTTCAAGCACGACGGCGCCCGCSGACTGGGCGTGCCGGGCCAGTTCCTCGTCGAACCCCAGGCGGGTCCGGATCAGCCCGTATTGCGGGAAGTCGGAGACCTCGGGCCAGGGAAGTTCGACCGTGCGGCCGCCGGCGATGAGCCGCAGGCCCTTGTTCCGCCGCCAGCCGTCGGCTTCGGGGTGCGGCAGCCCGAGTTTTTGGATCTCGCGGACCGCGCGCGGAGTGAGCCCGTCGCCGCAGACCTTCTCCCGCGGAAAACTCGTCTTTTCCAGCACAGTGACATCAAGGCCGGCCTGGGCAAGGTAAAACGCGGCGGTGGATCCGGCCGGCCCCGCCCCGACGATCAGTACTTTCACGGCAGCTGTCAGCTAGCGCTCGGGCCGGGTGATGTTGCGGCGCAGCTTGGCCACGGGACCGGTGTGGTGCGCCAGTGCTGCAG
>NZ_JBFRFD010000068.1:0-9863 GCF_052114645.1 Arthrobacter sp. 2YAF22_2 | reverse complement strand
CTGGATGGACTGGTGGAGCGTGCCGCGGGCTGCCGATTCACGGCGATCGGAGAGGCCTCGCACGGCACCCACGAGTTCTATGTCTGGCGTGCCACGCTCAGCCGGCGGCTGATCATGGAACAGGGCTACAACTGGATAGGCGTCGAGGGGGACTGGCCGGACTGCTGGCGGATCAACCAGTGGGTCCGCGGTCACAGCGCACAAGACCTGGGCGTCCATGCGCTGCTTAGCGGTTTCCAGCGCTGGCCGACCTGGCTGTGGGCGAATGAGGAAGTGGCAGGGTTCCTGGACTGGCTGCGCAGCTGGAACTTGCGCCGGCCGGTGGCGCAGCGGGTCGGCTTCTACGGCCTGGACGTGTACTCGCTCTGGGACTCGCTGCGCGAGATCATCGGGTGGCTCGACGAAAACCTACCTGAGGCCGTGCCCGTGGCGATGCGGGCATGGGAGTGTTTCCTGCCGCACCACGAAGACCCGCACCATTACGCCTGGCGCTCCCGGCTCGTTCCGAAATCCTGCGAGGCGGACGTCGTGGCCTTGCTCAGCGAGGTGCGCAGCCGGGTATTCAGCCCGGGTGACCAGGACGAAGAAGCCTTTGACGCTGTCCAGAACGCCGAGGTGGCGGCGAACGCCGAGCACTACTACCGCAGCATGGTGCGCGCCGACCGGCAGTCCTGGAATGTGCGCGATCACCACATGGCGGACACAGTTGACCGGCTGGCCCGTCATCTGGGGGCCGCGTCCAAGGGCATCATTTGGGAGCACAACACCCACGTCGGGGATGCGCGGGGCACGGACATGCCGCGGGACGGGCTGGTGAACGTAGGTCAGCTGCTCAGGGAGCGGCACGCGCTGGACGGCGTCCTGCTGGTGGGCTTCGCCGCCCACCGAGGCACAGTCATCGCAGCCGACTCCTGGGGCACGCCGGAGCGGATCATGCCTGTGCCCGGGGCAAGGCCAGGCAGCCACGAGGACTTCCTGCATGAGGCGGTCGGGGTGCCGGGGGTGCTGGCGTTCGGCGACGACCGGAGCGGACCGTGGCTCTCGACCTGGCTGGGCCAGCGGGCAATCGGAGTGGTGTACCACCCGGAACAGGAGCAGGGAAGCTACGTTCCAACCCGGATGGGGGATCGCTACGATGCGCTGATCTGGCTTGAGCACACGGCGGCGCTTCGCCCGGTGCAGCACGAAGGACCGCCCCGGGAGCCGGAGTTCGAGACGGAGCCGACCGGATTCTGAGCCCGCCGGTGCGGGGCTTAAGGCCCTAACCGGGCGCCGGGGGCGAGGTCACACTGAATTGTCGGTAGAGCCTCGGTGCTTCCGACAAGTCATGCCAGACAGCGGTCACAGAACGGTGCGCTGCCAGGACCATGGACGAGGCCACGGACGCCAGGAAATGGAGCGGGGATCAGTATGAGCAAAGCAGTCGTTGTCGGCATCAACGATTCGGCAGGCAGTGAGGCCGCGCTGGCATGGGCGCTGGAACGCGCTGCCCGGGAGAAGCTTCCGGTCTTGGCCGTGCACGCCGTGGACGACCGCTGGATCTCCCCGGAATTCCAGTACCACGAGTTGATCCGTCAATCCGGGATGGACCTGCTGGAGAAGGCCAAAGACACCGCGAAAAACCAGGCCCCCGACGTGGACGTCGACGTGCAGTTGCGCCACGGGAGCCCCGGCGCGGCCCTTCGGGAAGCATCCGCGGACGCCGCCCTGGTCGTCGTCGGCGGCCATGACAAGCATTGGATGGACGCCGGACCCCTGACGGACCGGGCCCTGCAGATCGTCTCCGCCTCGGACAGCCCGGTGGCCGTTATCCCGAGCCAGCCCGCCACCGGAACCCACGGCGTGGTGGTCGGCGTGGACGGATCGGAGGAATCGCTCCAGGCCGTGGCCTTCGCCGCAGCAGAAGCGGACCGCGGCCACGACGAGCTGACCGTGGTACTGGCCTTCCGGAGCCCGGCGCGCTGGATTGAAAACCAACTGCCCTCCAGCGGGCTCGCCGAGACCATCGTCGAAGAGAACCGCGTGGTCCTCGCCGAATCGGTGGCAGGCCTCGGTGACAAGTACCCGGATCTCGTTATCCATCAACGCCTCGAAACAGACACTGAGCCAGCCAAGGCACTCGTCGACCTCGCACAGAATGCGAGGCTACTGGTGATCGGCAGCCGCGGGCGCGGAGGCTTTTCCAGACTGCTGCTCGGCTCCACTGCCCATGCGGTGCTGTTGAACGTGCCGTGCCCCACCGTCGTGACCCGGGTGCACAAGGTCAAGCACGAGGCCTGAGTCCGCAGCGGATCGGCCGGAGAGCCCCCACCCGCCGCGAGGGCTTTCCGGCGCGCGGGCCCGGTGGGAGGATGTTGCCGTGGACCCCTTCTTCAATTTCCTCAGCCACAACTGGTGGCTGGTATTTCCGATGAGCGCCCTGCTGGGCAGCTGGGCCCGAACCTGGACCAGGGCCAGCGAACGACGGCACCGGCGCAAGCTTGAGCTGTACCGGCTCAAGAACCAGCAGGCTTCGGCAGACCAGGCCAGCCAGAGCGAGGTGCAGGCCCTCGTCGACGCCCACGACGCCGTTAACCGGCGCTGGCTGGACTACGAACTGGACATCGGAAAGCTGATCGACTTTCCGGTCATGACTGACGTGCGCGAGCCGTTGACGGTGGCGTTCCTGCGGGCCAAGCGCGAGGCCGACGGGCTGCGCCCGGACGCTCCGGCGCAGATCGCGACGGCGGCGCGGCTAGGGGAGTACCGGGCTGCCGTGCGGAGCTTCGAAATCGCTTTCGAGGTCGCCGAACGCGAAGCCCGCCGGATCAAGGACAGCAACTTTACCGGCCCGGAACGCGAGCGGCTGGCCACCGCGCGGAAACTGCTCAGGATTGCCTCCGATGCGGCCGCCACCCCCGCTGAGCGGCAGACGGCGTACAAGCGGGCACGGCGGGAACTCGACGGCCTGATTGTGCTCCCGGAGGCAACCCTGGCCGCCTTGGAGGAAAAAATCGCCGGGATGCTCGACGCCGGTGCGGGCCGCAGCGCCCCACCGGTCTGAGTTGCCCTTCCAGGCCGCTGAGGTTTTGCCCAGCACCCTTTGCCACGTACGATCTGTAAGGTTTCAGGACGGTTTTTGGTGAACCGCGCAGGAGATGTCCGCGTAACAGCAGATGAACACTGACCACCAAGACCTTGCACGGGGCATGAAACCGCTGACCATCGACTCTGCAGATTGGGCAACTGGTGGAAATCACCATAATGGTGGCGCTCGTGATAGCGCTGGCACTGTTCTTCGACTTTACTAACGGGTTTCACGACACCGCCAACGCGATGGCGACGCCAATCGCGACCGGTGCTATCAAGCCGAAGACCGCCGTCGCCCTCGCGGCGGTGCTCAACCTGGTGGGCGCCTTCCTGTCCACCGAAGTGGCGAAAACCGTTTCCGGCGGCATCATCCGGGAAGGCTCGGACGGCGTTCAGATTACCCCGGACATCATTTTCGCCGGCCTGATGGGGGCGATTCTCTGGAACATGATCACCTGGCTGAAGGGTCTCCCCTCCAGTTCCTCACACGCCCTCTTCGGCGGCCTGATCGGCGCGGCCGTCGCCGGCATCGGGCTGCACTCGGTGAACTTCGAGTCGGTGGTCCAGAAGGTGCTCCTCCCGGCCGTCTTCGCGCCGCTCATCGCCGCGGCTGTGGCCTACGTATGCACCCGGCTCGCCTACGCGCTGACGTCCCGCCACGATCCGGAGACGGGCAGCAAACTCACGCAGAAGCGCGGTGGTTTCCGGACCGGACAGGTATTTACGTCCAGCCTCGTGGCCCTCGCGCACGGCACAAATGATGCGCAGAAGACCATGGGCATCATCACCTTGGTCCTCATTTCCGCCGGCAGCCAGGCGCACGGCACCGGCCCGCAAGTCTGGGTCATCGGGGCGTGTGCGCTGGCCATCGCGGTCGGCACGTATTCCGGCGGCTGGCGGATCATCCGGACCCTGGGCTCCGGCCTCACCGAGGTCAAGCCGGCCCAGGGCTTCGCCGCCGAAACCAGCACCGCAGCCGCGATCCTCGCGTCCTCCCACCTGGGCTTCGCACTCTCCACCACGCATGTCGCCTCGGGCTCGGTGATCGGGTCGGGGATGGGCCGCCGCGGCACCTCCGTGCGCTGGGGAACTGCCGGGAAGATCGCGCTCGGCTGGCTCTTCACCCTCCCGGCCGCCGGTATCGTCGGCGCACTGACGGCGATGCTGGTGCACACCGGCACCGTCGGATTCGTGATCGCCGCGGTCGCCGGCACCGCTGCGGTGGTGTACATGTTCATTGCCTCCGGACGGTCTCCCGTCGGCCACCACAACGCCGTCGAGGTCGAAGAGGCCGGCCAGGCGGTCCAGTTCGCGAAAAAGAAGGCAGCCGCCGTCAGCCGCACCAACAAACGCAAGGATGGCCAGAATTGAAGTGGCTTGAACTCGTCCTCGTAGCAGGGGCGACCCTGGTCTCCGCCGTCACCGTCGTCGTCCTCTACGCCCTGGGCGTCCGGCTCACCGCCATCGCCGGGGACGTGCGGACCGCCCAGCCCCGCTGGGTGCGGCCACTGTCCTACGCCTGCTTCGGTCTCTGCGGCATCGCGGTGCTCTTCGGGCTGTACCTGATCATTCCGTACTTCACTAAGTAGCGGACACCCGACGACGCCGGGCGCCGCCGCCCGGCGCTGCGGCGCCCAGATTCCGCGCCGCTGCGCGCTGGGAAAGGCATCCGGGAATGGCTACGCTGGGCCCATGCCGAAATTCCAGTACTTCGTGGCGGCTTCCCTGGAYGGCTTCATCGCCACCGCGGACGACAAGCTTGACTGGCTGCTGCAGTTCGACGGATTCACCGGCGGCCAGGAAAGCTACGAGGCCTTCATGGCCGACGTCGGCTGCGTGGTGATGGGCGGTGAAACCTACGCCTGGCTCCGGCAGCACGAACCCGACAACTGGCCGTACCCCGGAACCCCGTGCTGGGTCTTCACGCACCACGAACTCGCGGCCCCGAAAGGTACGGACATCACGTTCGCCCGCGGACCGGTGACCGAATTCGTTGAAGACCTGAAGGACAGCGCCGCGGGCCGGAACGTCTGGGTGGTGGGCGGCGGAGACCTCGCTGCCCAGTTCGCCGACGCCGGGTTGCTTGACGAGCTGATCCTCTCGGTCATTCCCGTGGTGCTGGGCGGCGGGAAACCGCTGCTCCCGCTGGCCCGGCCGACGACGCCGCTGGAGTTGCTCGCCTCGGCCGCGTTGGGACGCGGCGTCGTCGAACTCCGCTACCGCCTCGCCGGCAGCTCCTGAGGCCCCGCGGCCGACCCGCCGGCTGACTACTCGGGGGCGTCGCGGAGCAGGTTGGTGATCCGCGCGGTTGAAAGCCGGCGCCCCCGCTCGTCCGTCATGACGATTTCGTGCGTGGTGAGGGTGCGGCCCAAATGGATGGCGGTGCAGGTTCCCGTCACCGTGCCGGAAGAGACGGCACGGTGGTGGGTCGCGCTGACGTCGATCCCCAGTGCCCGGCGCCCCGGCCCAGCATGCATCCCGGCGGCGAAGGACCCCAGCGTCTCGGCAAGCACCACATGGGCGCCCCCGTGCAGGATTCCGGCCACCTGCGTGTTGCCCTCCACCGGCATGGTGGCGACCATGCGTACCGGGCTCATCTCCAAAAAGTGGATCCCCATCTTCACCACGAGGGCACCGACGCCCATCCGGCCCAGCCAGTCGTGGAGTTCCGCCGGAACGCCGGCGGCCCGCAGTTCGTCGGTGAACGGCGCGGGCGTGAAATTGTCGATCATGGGAACTAGGCTGGCACCTGTGAGCGAAACTACCAAACCGGCCCTTTCCCCTTCCGCAACGGACACCCTCCCGGCAATTGAGCCGGACTCCGTCTTAGCGGCAAAGCCAGCCGGAAGGTCCAGCCGGGCCGCGGGGTCCGTTTCCGCCACCGACGCCCCCGTGATTCCCATCACGGACCAGCCGCGCCTCCTGGTCCTGGACGGACACTCCATGGCGTTCAGGGCTTTTTTCGCCCTCCCTGCGGACAAGTTCTCCACCGCCACCGGCCAGCACACCAACGCCATCCACGGCTTCACCTCCATGCTGATCAACCTGATCAAGGAACAAAAGCCCACCCACGTGGCCGTGGCCTTCGACGTCTCCGATGAGACCACCCACCGTAAGGCCGAGTACGACGGATACAAGGGTGGCCGCAACGAGACCCCCCGGGAAATGAGCGGCCAGATCGACCTCATCGACAAGGTGATGGGCGCCTGGGGCATCCAGACCATCAAGATGCCCGGTTGGGAAGCCGACGACATCCTGGCCACCCTCGCCGCAATGGGCGAGAAGGCCGGGTACGAGGTGCTGCTGGTCTCCGGCGACCGCGACGCCTTCCAGCTGATTACGGACAACGTGTTCGTGCTCTACCCGAGGAAGGGCGTCAGCGACATCCCCCGGATGGACGCGGACGCCATCCAGGAGAAGTACTTCGTCAGCCCCGCCCAGTACTCGGACCTCGCCGCCTTGGTGGGTGAAACAGCAGACAATCTCCCGGGCGTTCCCGGCGTCGGACCCAAGACGGCAGCCAAATGGATCAACCTCTACGGCGGCCTCGAAGGTGTCCTGGACAACCTCGACGCGATTGGCGGGAAAGTCGGGGACGCCCTTCGTGAAAACGTCGAGGACGTCAAGCGCAACCGGCGGCTCAACCGGCTCCGCACCGACCTCGCGCTGCCCGTCACGCTCGACGAGCTCGCGGACCCGCGGCCTGACCAGGCCGCCCTTGAGGAACTGTTCGACGCCCTCGAATTCAAGACCATCCGGACCCGGCTCTTTGCCCTCTACGGCAGCGAAGTGACCGAAGCCGAACGGGAAAGCCTCGATATCCCGGACTTCGTAACCCCGGCGGACGCGGCCGAGCTCGACGCCTTCCTGGCGGCCGGTGCAGGAAAGCGGTCCGCCCTGGCCGTCGACCTGGTGCCCGGACGGATCGGTGCGGACGCCGCCGCGCTGGCGATCGTCCGCGACGACGCCGCCATCTACCTCGACCTGGCCCGTCAGGACGCCGCCGCCGAAAATGTCCTGGCCACCTGGCTTCGGGATGCGAAGTCCGCGAAGGTGGTGCACGGGTTCAAGGATGCCCTGAAGGGACTGTCGGGCCGCGGACTGGAACTCGACGGCGTGGTCGATGACACCTCCATTTCCGGCTACCTCATCCAGCCCGACCGCCGCAGCTATGAGCTCGCCGAGCTCGCGCAGCACCACCTCAACATCGCGGTGTCCACGGAAGCCGCCAAGGAAGGCCAGCTTGAGCTGGCCTTCGACGGCGACGACGCTGCGGCCGCCGGCGCGCTGGTCCACGTGGCCGCCGTCGTCCAGGCCCTGAGCCGCTACTTCGAAGCGGAACTGAAGGAGCGCCAGGCCCAGGACCTGCTGACGACCCTCGAGCTGCYGGTCAGCCGGGTTCTGGCCGACATGGAACTCGCGGGGATCGCCGTGGACCTGACCCGGATGGACGAGCAGCTCTCGGACCTCGCCAAGGTGATCGACAACGCCCAGGAGCAGGCCTTCGCAGCGATCGGCCACGAGGTCAACCTTGGTTCGCCGAAGCAGCTCCAGACGGTGCTCTTCGACGAACTGCAGCTGCCGAAGACCAAGAAGATCAAGTCGGGTTACACCACCGACGCTGCCTCGCTCAAGAACCTGCTGGAAAAGACCGGGCACGAATTCCTGGTCCAGCTGATGGCGCACCGCGAGTCGTCGAAGCTGCGGCAGATGCTGGAGTCGCTGAAGAAATCGGTCGCGGAAGACGGCCGGATCCACACCACGTACGCGCAGAACGTCGCGGCCACGGGACGGATCTCCTCCAACAACCCCAACCTCCAGAACATCCCCATCCGCAGCGAGGAAGGCCGCCGCGTCCGCGGAATCTTTGTGGTCAGCCAGGGGTACGAATGCCTGCTGTCCGCGGACTACTCGCAGATCGAAATGCGCATCATGGCGCACCTCTCCGGCGACGCCGGCCTGATTCAGGCCTACAAGGACGGCGAGGACCTCCACCGGTTCGTCGGCTCCAACATTTTCCACGTGCCCACTGACCAGGTGACCAGCGCCATGCGCTCCAAGGTCAAGGCGATGTCCTATGGCCTCGCGTACGGCCTGACCTCCTTTGGGCTGTCCAAGCAGCTGGAAATTTCCGTGGACGAGGCGCGGACCCTGATGAAGGACTACTTCGACCGGTTCGGCGCCGTCCGCGATTACCTCCGCGGCGTCGTCGACCAGGCCCGGATCGACGGATACACCTCGACCATCGAGGGGCGCCGCCGGTACCTCCCGGACCTGACCAGCACAGACCGCCAGTTGCGCGAAAACGCGGAGCGCATCGCCCTGAACTCGCCGATCCAGGGGTCCGCGGCGGACATCATCAAACGGGCCATGCTGGGCGTCTCCGGCGCACTGGCCGAGCAGGGCCTCAAATCGCGCCTGCTGTTGCAGGTCCATGATGAACTGGTCCTCGAAGTCGCCAAGGGCGAACGCGACGCCGTCGAAAAACTGGTCACCGAACAGATGGGCGCCGCGGCGCAGCTGTCCGTTCCGCTCGACGTCCAGATCGGCGTCGGCACCAGCTGGTTCGAGGCCGGGCACTAGGCCGGCGTTTCGGTTCTTTTCAAGGTTCCAAGACTTCCAGCGGGAGAAACACGTGGCAAAGCAATACGAAATCCGGCGGTTCCGTGCGGCCCGGAAGGACTCAGCCGAGTATGCCCGGGGCGTTTCCTGGCTCCGCGGCGTCGGCATCGGTTTCTACGACGAACAGCACAAAGACGAGTTCATCGACAAGGTCATGGCGATGTACCAGGTGGACAACCGGGAAATGACGGGCGTCTTCCAGACCGGTGCGGTGGCCCCGCATTCCCTGCCCGCCGACGTGCCGGTGGCCACTTTCGCCACCCTGCGTAAAGACCTGAACATCGGCTACGGGCGGCAGCTTGCGGCCCAGCTGGTCACCGCCGTCACCGTGCGAGGAACGCACCGCCGGCAGGGACTGCTGCGGCGGATGATGACCGAGGACCTCGCCGCGGCGAAGGCCGACGGCGTCCCCCTCGCGGCCCTCACCGCCTCGGAGGCGTCAATCTACGGCCGCTTCGGCTTCGGCGTGGCCACCTTTGAACGCGACATCAAGGTGGAGACCGGCGCGCGCTTCCGGCTGCGCCACGAGGCCAGCGGGTCCGTGGAACTCGCCGATCGGAAGGTCCTGCTGGAACTGGCGCCGGCGGTGTTCGAACGCACCCACCGCGTCACGCCCGGCTCGATCATGCGGCAGGAGGCCTACCGCCTGCGGTCCTCCGGAACGCTGGCCCGCGACGGCGGCGAGGACAACGCAATCAGGTGCGCCCTGCACTACGACGCGTCCGGAACCGTCGACGGGTATGTCGCTTACAAGTTCGCCGGCTGGGAGACCGACCCCGCCACCGTGGAGATCGTGGACCTGGTGGCAGCCACCGACGCGGCCTACCTGGAACTGTGGCAGTTCCTTGGCAGCATGGACCTGATCCGCCGGGTCAGCTGGAAGGAAGCACCGGTGGACAACCCGCTTGCCTGGGCCCTCGAGGATCCCCGCTGCATCGAGTCCTCGGACCATGCGGACATGCTCTGGCTCCGCGTCCTGGACACCGTCCGGGTCCTGGGCGCCCGGCGCTACGCCGCCGACGGAACCCTCGTGCTGCGGGTGACCGACAGCCTCGGCTTCGCCGCCGGGACCTTCGTCCTCCGGGTCGCCGGGGGAGAGGCAACGGTCACGGACGCTGCCGACGCCGAGCCGGAGCTTTCGCTGGACGTCGCGGACCTCGGCTCCATCTATC
>NZ_JBFRFD010000067.1:0-9920 GCF_052114645.1 Arthrobacter sp. 2YAF22_2 | reverse complement strand
GTTCTAACGAGCAGGGGACAGGGTAACGTTTTTCCTATGGCTGACTCTGACATTCGTTCCTACACGTTCGGAACCCTTGTGACCGCCATGGTCACTCCGTTCACCAACGACGGTGAGGTCGATTATCAGGGGTCCGCTGAGCTGGCCAACAAGCTCGTCGACGACGGCAACGATGCCCTCGTAATCTCCGGCACAACGGGGGAGACCTCCACGCTCGAAGACGACGAAAAGGAACAATTGTTCCGTGTCATCGTCGAGGCAGTGGGGGACCGGGCCAAGGTTATCGCCGGCACCGGCACGAACCATACCTCGCACTCGATCGAGATGGCCAAGCGCGCCGCCAAGGCAGGCGCCCATGGCCAGTTGATCGTCACGCCTTATTACAACAAGCCCAGCCAGGCCGGTATTCAGGCCCATGTCGAGGCCGTCGCCGATGCCGCGGACCTGCCGGTCATGGTCTACGACATTCCGGGCCGTGCCGGTGTGCCGATCCTGCCGGAAACCATGATCCGGCTCGCGGACCACCCCCGCATCGTGGCCCTCAAGGACGCTAAGGCCGATTTCGCCGCGGTGACCCGCGTGATGGCGAACACGGACCTGGACGTTTACTCGGGCGACGACGGACTGACCCTGCCGTGGATGGCGGCCGGAGCCGTGGGGCTTGTCAGCGTCTCCGCCCATGTGGCCACCAAGCAGTTCCGTGCGATGATCGACGCCGCACTTGCAGGCGATTTTGCCACCGCCCGCACCATACATTTCGAACTGGACCCCGTGGTCCGTGCAGTGATGACCCATATTCAGGGTGCTGTTGCTGCGAAGCAAGTTCTTAAGTGGCAGGGAGTCCTGCCCAACTCGGTTGTCCGTTTGCCCCTCGTGGAGCCGGGCGATGCCGAGATCGAAACGATCCGCGAGGACTTGGCGGAAGCAGGGCTCGTCTTCTCCTGATCCGGCAGTTTGCCTGATCAGCCGCAGACAGCTCCTGCTCCGCCTGGAAAGTAGTGCACTATGACCCAAACCGCCCTTCCCGGCCTTGTCACGCCGCCGAAACTGCCCCGGAACACCCTGCGGATCGTGCCGCTCGGCGGTCTCGGCGAGATCGGCCGCAACATGRCSGTCTTCGAAATCGAMGGCAAGCTGCTGRTCGTTGACTGCGGCGTSCTCTTCCCCGAGGAGACCCAGCCCGGTGTAGACCTGATCCTGCCGGACTTCTCCTACATCAAGGACCGTCTCGACGACATCGTGGCGGTCATCCTCACCCACGGCCACGAGGATCACATCGGCGCCGTTCCCTACCTGCTGCGTCTGCGCAGCGACATCCCGCTCGTGGGCTCCCAGCTGACGCTGGCCCTGATCGAAGCGAAGCTCCAGGAACACCGGATCAGGCCGACCACCATGATCGTGAGCGAAGGTCAGGTCCAGAAGTTCGGCCCCTTCGAATGCGAATTCGTGGCCGTCAACCACTCGATCCCGGACGCCCTGGCCGTCTTCCTGCGCACCTCCGGCGGCAGCGTGCTGCACACCGGTGACTTCAAAATGGACCAGCTGCCCCTCGATGGCCGGATCACCGACCTGCGCCACTTCGCCAAGCTCGGCGAAGAGGGCGTGGACCTGTTCATGTCCGACTCCACCAACGCCGACGTCCCCGGCTTCACCACCGCGGAAAAGGAAATCGGCCCCACCCTGGACCGGCTCTTCGGCCAGGCTTCCAAGCGGATTATCGTGGCGTCGTTCTCGTCCCATGTGCACCGCGTCCAACAGGTGCTCGACGCCGCGGCGAACCACAACCRCAAGGTGGCCTTCGTCGGCCGCTCGATGGTCCGCAACATGACCATCGCCGCTAAGCTCGGCTACCTTGAGGTGCCGGACGGCATCCTGGTCGACATCAAGAACATCGACAACCTGCCGGATAACCGCGTGGTTCTGATGTCCACCGGCTCTCAGGGCGAACCGATGGCCGCGCTGTCCCGCATGGCGAACGGCGACCACCGCGTCGTCGTCGGCCAGGGCGACACCGTCATCCTCGCCTCCAGCCTCATCCCGGGCAACGAGAACGCCGTCTTCCGCATCATCAACGGCCTCCTCAAGCTCGGCGCGGACGTCATCCACAAGGGCAACGCCAAGGTCCACGTCTCCGGCCACGCCGCCGCCGGCGAGCTCCTCTACTGCTACAACATCCTCGAGCCGCTCAACGCCATGCCGGTGCACGGCGAGACGCGCCACCTGATCGCCAACGGCAAGATCGCCCTCGAATCGGGCGTTCCCGAGGAGAGCATCCTGCTGGCTGACAACGGCACCGTCATCGATCTGCGCGATCACCAGGCCGACGTCGTGGGCCAGGTTGAGGTTGGCTTTGTTTACGTCGACGGCTCCAGCGTCGGCGAGGTTACCGAGGCTGACCTCAAGGACCGCCAGACGCTCGGCGACGAGGGCTTCATCTCCATCATCACGGTCATCCACCGCGCCACCGGCAAGGTGGTCTCCGGGCCCGAAATCCACGCCCGCGGCGTGGCCGAGGATGACGCCGTCTTCGACGAAATCATCCCCAAGATCAACGCCGCACTTGAGGAAGCCGTGCAGAACCGGGACCACACCTCCCAGCAGCTCCAGCAGGTTGTCCGCCGTGTGGTAGGCACCTGGGTCAACCGCAAGCTGCGCCGCAAGCCGATGATCATCCCGGTGGTCCTCGAAGCCTAAGAGCAGCACCTAACCGGCCTTCCCCGCCGGCACCGCCCCCTGACGGCGACCGGCGGGGGAGGCCGTTTTCCATGTCCGGCCCCGGATCTATGGCTCCACTTTGCCCCAACATGATCCCCGCCCGCCCCGGAAATCCGCGGGTTCGGGAGCTGCGTCGGGTACCGTTGCAGCTATGGCGACACGCACCTCCTCCGCGCCAAAAGGCAGCTCCAGCGGCAACTCCAGGGGCAAACCAGGCAGCTCTCCGGCCCGGGGCTCCGGCGCAGCTGCGTCCAAACCCAGCCGCTCGCAGGGGACCGCGCGTACCCGGCAGATGGYCGCCGTCGAACCTCGGCAGCCCTGGCTGGTGCGGGTCGTGGCCGGGGCCTGGCTGGGGATCGGCCACGTCGTCGGCGCCGGCGTCCGACGGATCGGCCAGGACGTCAGCGACCTGGAACCGGCGGACCGCCGCGACGGCGCCGCCCTGTTCAACCTCGCGCTCGGTGTCTTCATCGCCACGTTTGCCTGGTGGGGCTTCCAAGGGTGGTTCCCCGACCTGGTCTTCGGCATCGTCAACGGCACGTTCGGCTGGATGTCGCTGCTCCTGCCGCTGATGCTGTTCGTTTGCGCCTTCCGCCTGTTCCGCCAGCCCGTGGACGGCCGTGGCAACAACCGGATCGGCATCGGTTTCCTCATCATGACCTTCGCCGGCTGCGGCCTGGCGCACATCATCGGCGGCCAGCCGACCGTCGCCGACGGCTTCGACGGGCTGCGTCGCGCCGGCGGCATGCTGGGCTACCTCGCGGCCGCTCCGCTGGCCACCATCCACGCCGGCGTTCCGCTGGCCCTGTACGGACTGCTGGCCTTCACCTCGCTGCTGATCGTGACCGCCACCCCGTTTGGCGCCATCCCGTCCCGGCTCCGCGAAGCCTATGAGCACCTGATGGGCATCGATCTGCAGGAAGAAGTCGATAACGACGGCCACGACCGCAGCTACCTGTACGAAAACGATGCCCCCGCGCCCAAGAGGAAGCGCAAGCGCCTCTTCGGGAAGAACCAGGACGACGACGCCGGACTGGAAGGTTACGTCGGCGACGAAGCCTTCGAACGCGCCGTCGTCGAGGACGAGGACCCGACAGAGGCCGGCAGCGCCCGGGGCGGCAAGGGTTCCAGGCCCGTGGCGCCCGGTGTTCGGCGGCCCACCCAGGCGGAGATTGCCGTCGAGAAAATCAAGGCGGCCCAGGGCCTGGGCACCACGGCAGGGGCCGTGGGGGAGAACGCCACCGAGGCGATCCCGCTGGTGACCCCCGGCATGATCGCGGCCGGATCGCTGAACCCTTCGCTGAAGACCGGCGCGGGGGCGGGGCCCACCGTGCCCGCCAACCCGGTTGCCCCGGCGCCGCTACCCACCCCGATCCCGCAGCGCACCGAACAGCTCTCCCTCGCCGGCGATGTCACCTATACGCTGCCGGCGTCGGACCTGCTCACGCCCGGCAGTATCCCCAAGGAGCGCACCGAAGCCAACGACGCCATCGTCGCCTCCCTGACGGACACGCTGAACCAATTCAACGTGGACGCCCAGGTGACGGGCTTCAGCCGCGGCCCCACAGTGACCCGGTACGAGATCGAGCTGTCCGCGGGCACCAAGGTGGAACGCGTCACCGCCCTGTCCAAGAACATCTCCTACGCCGTCGCGAGCTCCGATGTGCGGATCCTGAGCCCCATCCCGGGCAAGTCCGCGATCGGCATCGAGATCCCCAACTCGGACCGCGAGACCGTGTCCCTGGGTGATGTGCTGCGCAGCCAGAACGCCCGCCGCACGGACCACCCCATGGTGATGGGCGTCGGCAAGGACGTTGAGGGTGGTTACGTCGTGGCCAACCTCGCGAAGATGCCGCACCTGCTCGTTGCCGGTGCCACCGGCGCCGGCAAGTCCTCGTTCGTGAACTCGATGATCACTTCGATCCTGATGCGGGCCACCCCGGACGAGGTCCGCATGGTCATGGTGGACCCCAAGCGGGTGGAACTGACCGCCTACGAGGGCGTCCCGCACCTGATCACCCCGATCATCACCAACCCCAAAAAGGCCGCCGAAGCGCTGCAGTGGGTGGTCCGCGAAATGGACGCCCGCTACGACGACCTCGCCAACTACGGCTTCAAGCACATCGACGACTTCAACAAGGCCGTCCGGGCCGGCAAGGTCCTCCCGCCGGTGGATTCCAAGCGCGTCATCCGCCCGTACCCGTACCTGCTGGTGATCGTGGACGAACTCGCCGACCTCATGATGGTGGCCCCGCGCGACGTCGAGGATTCCATCGTCCGTATCACCCAGCTGGCCCGCGCCGCCGGTATCCACCTGGTGCTCGCCACCCAGCGACCCTCCGTGGACGTCGTCACCGGCCTGATCAAGGCCAACGTCCCGTCCCGGATGGCCTTCGCCACCTCCTCCGTCACCGACTCCCGCGTGGTCCTGGACCAGCCCGGCGCCGAAAAGCTGATCGGCCAGGGCGACGCGCTCTTCCTGCCGATGGGCGCCTCCAAGGCGATGCGTGTGCAGGGTGCCTGGGTCACCGAGTCCGAAATCCACAAGGTGGTCGAACACGTCAAGGGCCAGCTCAAGGCCGTCTACCGCGACGACGTCGCCCCCGAGGCGCAGAAGAAGCAGATCGACGACGACATCGGAGACGACCTGGAGGTGCTGTTGCAGGCCACCGAGCTGGTCGTCACGACGCAGTTCGGCTCGACGTCGATGCTCCAGCGCAAGCTGCGCGTCGGCTTCGCCAAGGCCGGCCGCCTGATGGACCTGCTCGAATCCAGGGGAGTGGTGGGGCCCTCGGAGGGCTCCAAGGCCCGCGACGTGCTGGTCAAGCCGGACGACCTCGCGGCCGTCCTGGCCGCGATGAAGGGCCAGCAGGGGCCGGTGGTCGCCGATTCCCAGACCGCCGCGCTGAGCGAGAACGCCAACGCGAACATCGCGCAGGGCGGCTACGCCGAGGACTTGGTGGCCGCCGATCTGGACAACCGCACCCAAAGCGTCGAATATTACGACGGCGCCGACGGCGGCGGCGAGGACGACGAAGGATCCGAGGACGCCTGGTCGCTCACCGGACGGTAGTCGGCGGAGACGGTAGCCTAGGAGGGTGACTAGCGCCGAAACCCACTCCGGATCCGCAGCGCGGATCTGGAACCTGCCCAACATTCTGACGATGCTGCGGATTGCGCTGGTGCCCTTCTTCGTCTGGTTCCTCGTCGCCGATGCGCCCGGCCTGCAGGCGCAGAACGGAGCGTGGCGCTGGGCCGCCGTCGCCGTCTTCGCGGTGGCGATCTACACGGACAAACTCGACGGTGACATTGCGCGCAGCCGCGGCCTCGTCACCGACTTCGGCAAGATCGCGGATCCGATCGCGGACAAGCTGCTGATCGGGTCGGCGCTGGTGATGCTCTCGCTCCTGGGCGAACTCCCGTGGTGGGTGACGGTCCTGATCCTGGTCCGCGAATGGGGCGTGACGGCGCTGCGCTTCTTCGTGATCCGCTACGGCGTCATCCCGGCCTCCCGCGGCGGCAAACTCAAGACCCTGGTGCAGACCGCGGCGATCTTTCTGTACGTCATGCCGCTCGCCTCGATCGCCCCGTGGCTCGGAATCCTGGCCTTCGCGGTCATGATGGCAGCCCTGGCCATCACCGTCTGGACCGGCGCCGAATATGTCGTTGAGGCCCTCAAGTTGCGCGCCAGCGGCATCAAGGCCAGAAAACAGCAGCTCCAGGAAGGGACACCATGAGTCTTCCGCAGCCCGCCGCCCATCCGGGCCTCCACCCGAATCTCCACCGCCTGGCCGAACAGGCGGTGGGCCGCGCCATCGAGCGCGGGTTGACGGTGGCGACGGCGGAGTCCCTCACCGCCGGCATGGTCGCCGCCGTGCTCGCCGACACGCCCGGCGCCTCCGCCATGTTGCAGGGCGGTGTGATTGCATACGCGAACTCGGTCAAAGCCGATGTCCTGGGGGTTTCCCGGGAGGTCCTCGACGCCCTCGGCTCCGTGGACGGACAGGTTGCCGCCGCGATGGCCGCGGGGGCGCGCGCCGCCTGCGGCGCCGACGTCGGCGTGGCCACCACCGGGGTCGCCGGGCCGGAGCCGCACGACGGCAAGGCCGTGGGGACGGTGTATATCGGCCTGGCCACACCGGGAGGCACGACGTCGTTCGCGTACCAGTTCGAGGGGAGCCGCCAAGAGATCCGCGCGCTGGCCTGCGGCGCCGCCCTTGAGCGGCTGCTCGAATCCGTGTCGTCGGTAAGCTACCGCGGGTAAAGTTGCCGGGAACAAAAGTCGATTCCGAATAGTTGTTACATTGTGTCGCCCATGAAGAAGGGTGGCGCCTAGGATGAAGTCATTACACGGTTCGCAGTCAACGGCGGACCGGACAAACGAGGGAGCAAGGCGATACAGATGGTAAAGCAGCCCGTATCCGTAAACGGCGTTGTCCGCTGGAAGGATGTGGGCCTCGCCGATCAGGCAAAGAGCGAACAGAAGGAGCGCAAGATGGTCGTACTTCGTCACGAAATCGGTGATGTGCTGCGCGATGTCCGCCAACGCCAAGGCCGTACCCTCCGCGAAGTCTCGCACAGCGCCCGGGTGTCCCTGGGCTACCTGAGTGAAGTGGAACGCGGCCAGAAGGAAGCCTCCTCGGAGTTGCTCTCCTCGATTTGCTCGGCCTTGGAAGTCCCGTTGTCGATCATGCTCCGCGAAGTCAGCGACCGCGTCGCCGTGGCCGAGGGCGTCGTAGTGCCGGACACCGTGCCCCAGGAATTCGCTCAGCGCTACGCCCGGGACCTGGACCGTGAGCTGAACGACGAGCTGGCCACGGGAATGCTCTCCGGGGCGCGCTAGCCCCACCCCCATAACTACAAGGAAGGTCCCCGGCGGTGTGCCGGGGACCTTTTCCGTGCCGCGGAACTGCTCCGGGGCCGGGTCCCGGAAGCGCCCTGCGGGGCGGGACTACAGGACTTCGTCCCGCGGGAACCCGTCGCGTTCGTAGCTGGCGTTGAGCTTCGCCATGTAGCAGGCAAAGGCCTCCAGTTCTCCGGTGGGCCACTCCGCCAGCCGTTCGCGGAACACCTCGCGCCGGGCATCCTGGACCAGATGCATCTTCTCTTCGCCCTTGGCTGTCAGGCTGATGGCCTGCGCCCGGCCGTCGAGCGGGTCGGCTTCCTTCGCCACCAGCCCCAAGCCCTCCAGGAACGCGACCTGCCGGCTTACCGAGGGCTTCCCGACGCCGATCGACGAGGCCAGCTCGGTCAGCCGGATGGGGCCCCTGGTCCGGAGCACCGACAGCAGCCCATAGGCGGCCGGCTCCATTTCGGGATGGACCCGGCGGGAGAGTTGTTGTGACACCGAACGGGCACGCCGCCAGAGCATGCTCAACTGGCGTTCGACGGCGGCCAGCGCCTCCTCCGCGGAGGCATCTCGGGCCCCGGAAACTGGCGCCGCCGCGGGGGTGGCGTCGTGTGGGTTGCTCATAGCAACCATTCTAGGTGCCGTGTCCGTGAGAGACTCTACCGGTGAGAATCAGTGACTTTTGGCGCCTAATGGACGACGAGTTCGGGGCGGGATATTCCCGTGTCCTCAGCAACTCGCTCGTGCTGGCGGGCGTGGGCGGCCGCACCGCGGACCAGGCCCTCAGTGCGGGCGTGCCGCCCAGGCAGGTTTGGCTGGCACTGTGCGATGTCCAGGACGTCCCCGCCGAGCGGCGGCTCGGCCGCGACGTGAAGCCGCGCTGACGCCCGCGCCGGCACTCGGGAAAAGAGCGGGAAAGCTGCCGTGACGACTGCCACGAGCCAGCCTGACACGCCGTCCGATTGTTCGAATATCTGTTCGGGTCGGGCTATGCTTTTTCCAGAGCGTTTTCCACATACGCGACGACGGCGGCAACTTTGTCAGTGGCCGCCACTAGCGTCAGTGATGACATTACAACGGCCGTGACGGCCACTCTCCAGCGAGAAAGTATTAGAGGTGCGAATCATGGCCGCAGCCCCGGATCGCCAGAAGGCGCTCGACGCAGCGCTTGCCCAGATCGACAAGCAGTTCGGCAAAGGCTCCGTGATGCGCCTGGGCGACGAAGTCCGCGCGCCCATCGAGGTCATCCCGACCGGCTCGATTGCGCTGGACGTGGCCCTCGGCATTGGCGGCCTGCCGCGCGGCCGTGTGGTCGAGATCTACGGCCCCGAGTCCTCCGGTAAGACCACCGTCGCGCTGCACGCCGTAGCCAACGCCCAGCGGCTGGGCGGCATCGCCGCCTTCATCGACGCCGAGCACGCCCTCGATCCGGAATATGCAGCCAAGCTCGGCGTCGACACCGACGCGCTCCTGGTCTCCCAGCCGGACACCGGTGAGCAGGCCCTCGAGATCATGGACATGCTGATCGGTTCCGGTTCGCTGGACGTCATCGTCATCGACTCCGTCGCCGCCCTCGTGCCTCGCGCCGAAATCGAGGGCGACATGGGCGACAGCCACGTCGGTTTGCAGGCCCGCCTGATGAGCCAGGCGCTGCGTAAGATCACCGGACGGTTGAGCCAGACCAAGACGACCGCCATCTTCATCAACCAGCTGCGCGAGAAAATCGGTGTGTTCTTCGGCTCCCCGGAAACCACCACCGGTGGCAAGGCGCTGAAGTTCTACGCCTCGATCCGCATCGACGTCCGCCGCATCCAGACCCTCAAGGAGGGCGCGGACTCGGTCGGCAACCGGACCAAGGCGAAGATCGTCAAGAACAAGATGGCTCCGCCCTTCAAGATCGCCGAATTCGACATCATCTACGGCCAGGGCATTTCCCGCGAGGGCGGSATCATCGACATGGGCGTCGAGCACGGTTTGATCAAGAAGTCCGGCTCGTGGTTCACCTACGACGGGGACCAGCTGGGCCAGGGCATGGAGAACTCCCGCCGCTTCCTGCGGGACAACCCGGAACTCGCCTCGGAACTCGAGCGCCTGATCAAGGAAAAGCTCGGTGTCGGCGTCAAGGCTGCCGAACCTGAGGAATCGCCGAAGCTGAAGGCCGTTGACGGCTTCTAACAGCCGGGGCTCCACCGCACGACGCCGCCAGGGGTCAGGATTTCCTTCCGGGGATCCTGACCCCTGGGTCGTTGACGGCGGCGCGGACCCCGGCCCCGCAGACCCCGGCGCCGGGGGCGCCGGCAGCGCAGACCCCGGCGCCGCAGACGCCGGCAGCGCAGACCCCGGCGCCGGGGGCCCC
>NZ_JBFRFD010000066.1:0-9927 GCF_052114645.1 Arthrobacter sp. 2YAF22_2 | reverse complement strand
GGAATACCGCCACCAGCACGGCGGTGGTGGCGATCACCGCGAACGCCACCTGCGCGGTACCCCGCTTGGACGCCACCAGCGGCGGTTCGGCCACGGCCGGCGCCATCCTCGGGCTCGCCGTGCCCGGCGTGGAGGTCGAGGACATCGCCACGACCGCCAAAACCATGCCCGACTTCCCACAACTGTGGGCAGCCATGCTCGGCCAGGGAACCACCGCACAGAAGGACGCCGCAGTTGGCCCGCAGCACTGACTCCTGGGACGAGTCCGACGTCCGCATCAGGCCCAACAAGAAGGGCTCCCGGCCCCGCACCAAGGATCGGCCCAGCCATGACGACGCCGTCACCGGGCGGATCATCACCGTGGACCGCGGCCGCTACACCGCCGTCGTGGGCGAAGGCACCGAAGATGAACGCACGGTCATCGCCGCCCGCGCCCGGGAATTGCGCCGCAATCCGGTGGTCGCCGGGGATTTCGTCTCGCTCGTCGGCGACGTGAGCGGCGAGACCGACTCGCTGGCGCGGCTGGTCAAGATCCAGGACCGCAGGACCCTGCTGCGCCGCAGCGCCGACGACACGGACCCGATCGAACGTGCCGTCGTCGCGAACGCCGACCAGCTCGTCGTCGTCGTGGCCGCGGCGAACCCGGAACCGCGCACCGGCTTCATCGACCGCGCCCTGGTGGCCGCCTACGACGCCGGGATCGAGCCGCTGCTGCTTGTCACCAAGGCGGACGTCAAAGACCCCGCCGAACTCCTCGCCAACTACGAGCACCTCGACTTTCCGGTGATCATATCCAGGACTGCGGATTCGGCCGCGTCCGGCATCGACGCCCGCTCCGACGACGGCCTGTCTGCCCGGCTGGACAAGGCCGCGGTCTCGCAGCTGCGGGCCTGCCTGGACGGCAAGGTCACTGTCATGCTGGGCCACTCCGGCGTCGGCAAGTCCACCATGGTGAACGCGCTGACCGGGGCCGAACGGGCCACCGGCGGCGTCAACGCGGTCACCGGCCGTGGCCGCCACACGTCCTCCTCCGCGCTGGCGCTGAAGGTCAACGACGCACCCGCAGGCAGCTGGATCATCGATACCCCGGGCATCCGTTCCTTCGGGCTGGCCCACGTGGACCCGGACCGGATTCTGCGCTCCTTCCCGGATCTGGCGCCCGGCACCGAGGACTGCGAGCGGGGCTGCAAGCACGACACGGCGGCGGTCAACTGTGGGGTGGACGCGTGGGTGCTGTCCGGCCACGCCGGCCCGTCCGGTCCGGCCCGGCTCGCGTCGCTGCGCCGGCTGCTCGGCACCGATCCGCGGATGGAAGCCCAGGAATCCAAGGAACTCGGAAGCGTCTCCTAACAACACATCGCCACAGTTTCTCCGCGGCGGGCGGCGACGTGGCCTCCCCGTCCGCGGCCGGTTTTGACGGTAGTTTGGAACCATGAGTCAACCCGCTTCGAGCTACAACGATGACCTGCGCCTTGCCCATGTACTGGCAGATTCCGTGGATTCCCAGACCATGAGCCGCTTCAAGGCGCTCGACCTTCGGATCGAGACGAAGCCGGACCTCACCCCGGTGACAGACGCCGACAAGTCCGCCGAGGAGGCCATCCGCGGCCAGCTGTCCCGGTCCCGCCCGCGTGACGCCGTCCTCGGCGAGGAGTTCGGCAGCTCCGGCCACGGCTCGCGCCGCTGGATCATCGACCCGATCGACGGCACCAAGAACTTCGTCCGCGGCGTCCCCGTCTGGGCCACCCTGATCGCCCTCGTTGATGAGGGCGAACCCGTGGTCGGCGTCGTCAGCGCACCGGCGCTGGGCAAGCGCTGGTGGGCTGCCAAGGGCGCCGGCGCGTACATGGGCCGCTCGCTGGCGGCCGCCACCCGGCTGAAGGTCTCCAACGTGTCCCGGCTCGCGGACGCGTCGCTGTCCTACTCGAGCCTGGGCGGCTGGAAGCAGCGCGGGAACCTTGACGAGTTCCTCGGCCTGACCGAGGAAGTCTGGCGCACCCGCGCCTACGGCGATTTCTGGTCCTACTGCCTCGTAGCCGAAGGCGCTGTCGACATCGCCTGCGAGCCCGAACTCAACCTCTACGACATGGCGGCCCTGGTTCCGATCGTGACGGAGGCCGGCGGCCGCTTCACCTCGCTTGAGGGCGAGGATGGCCCCTTTGGCGGCAACGCGCTTGCCACCAACTCGATCCTGCACTCGGAGGTCCTCAAGCGCCTGAACCCGGGACTCGACGACCTGCTTTAAGGGACCGTGCCGCGGGCGGACCGGCGGCCGGATGGCGTAACACACTGCAACACACTGCGGCCATCCTTTTCCGTGCGGCGGCCATGTCCTAGGCTCGACACAGGTCACGAGTGCCAGCGCTAAACCCCGGTTTGCTGGCCGGCAACCCTCCATTCGCGGCGGGGTGCCCCGGGTGACGACCTGGCCGGTCCGGAGCGGACACGGCAAGCGCGGATCCCCTGTCAGCGGGGTCCTTTTCGAGCGAGGTCCCATGACGACTGCCACCATCCCCACCCACCCCGCCGGCCCGGAACTTTCGGAGACACGCTTCGACGCCGGTCGCCGGCCGCTGTCTGCGGTCTCCGGTGCCGAAATCCTGGCTCCGCTGATCCGGGGCGGCGAGGTCCGCTACGCGAACCTGGACTACGGCGCCTCGGCCCCGGCACTCTCCGTGGTTTCCGCCTACCTGAACGAAATCCTGCCGTACTACGCCAGCGTCCACCGGGGCGCCGGGTATGCGTCCCAGCTGAGCACCTCGGTGTACGAAAATGCCCGCAACATCGTCCGCGGCTTTGTCGGCGGCCGTCCGGACGATTCGGTGATCTTCACCCGGAACACGACCGACTCGCTGAACCTGCTGGCCGGCTGCCTGCCTGTCGCCGGCGGCCGGCACACGGGCGAGGTGCTTTACCTGGACATCGAGCACCACGCCAACCTGCTGCCCTGGCAGGGCGTCCCGCACCGCAGCGTCGTGGCGGCCCCCACGCTGGCCCTCACCCTGGCGCAGCTCCGGACGGAACTCGCCCGGGGCGGGGTAAACCTGCTGGCCGTCACCGGCGCCTCCAACGTCACCGGCGAAATCCTGCCGATCCGTGAGCTGGCTGCCCTCGCGCACGAATTCGGCGCCCGGATCGCGGTCGACGCCGCCCAGCTGGCCCCGCACCGCCGCATCAACATCGCCGCGGACGACGTCGACTACCTTGCCTTCTCCGGCCACAAGCTCTACGCCCCGTTCGGCGCCGGTGTACTGGTGGGCCGGCCGGACTGGCTCGACGCCGGCACGCCGCACCTGGCCGGCGGCGGTGCGGTGCGGGACGCCCGGCTGGACAGCGTGAGCTGGACCACCGGGCCGGCCCGCCACGAGGCCGGGTCCCCGAACGTCCTCGGCGCCGCCGCGCTGGCCCGTGCCGGCCAGGTGATCGAGGCACTCGACGAGCAGCAGTGGCACGCCCATGAAGATGCCATCCGCACCTTCCTGGTCGAGGGGCTGGGACAGATCGACGGCGTGAGCGTGCACCACATCTTCGAGGACACCGCCCTGTCGGCGGGCCCGGGGACGATCGGCGTCGTGAACTTCTCGGTCGCCGGTTACGACGCCGGCCTGGTCGCCGCGTATCTGTCCGCGGAACACGGAATCGGCCTGCGCGACGGCCGGTTCTGCGCGCACCCGCTGCTGAAGCGGCTCGGGCTGCCCGCGGGGTCGCTGCGCGCCAGCCTTGGCCTGGGGTCCCGGCTCGATGACGCCCGGCGGCTGCTCGACGGGCTGCAGGAGCTGCGGCGGAACGGCCTCGGCTGGGACTATGTCGTCGACGCCGGCCGCTGGGTGCCGGCCAACGACACCCGCAGCTACCCGCAGTGGGCACCCAACACGCCCGGCACGGCCGGCGCCGCCCCCTGCACCCTCGACTAGTACACCAGGCCGGCACCGGGAGCTGGGGCACCGCCGCCTGCTGCGTGCGGTAAATTCGGTAGGTATCCAGCTTCAGCTGCCGAAGGAGAGCGCACTGGCACGCGGCGGCCCCAAATTGCACCATGACCGGCGGCGCGAGCTCGGCCGGAGCTTCCAGGACGGCGGCGAGCATTACGACCGGGTCCGGCCCGGCTACCCGGAGGACTCGGCCGACTGGCTGGTCCCGGCCGCGGCCCGCGACGCCGTCGATCTGGGGGCCGGCACCGGAAAGTTCACGGCGCTGTTGGTTGAACGGGGGCTGCGCACGGTCGCCGTCGATCCGTCCCTGGACATGCTCGAGCAGCTGCGCCGGGCCCTGCCGGGCGTCACCGCCGTCGAAGGCACCGCCGAACACACTGGCCTGGCCGCGCAGTCGTACGACCTAGTTACCGTGGCGCAGGCCTGGCACTGGTGCGATCCGCTCCTGGCCAGCACCGAAGTGGCGCGGATCCTGCGCCCGCACGGGGTTCTGGGCCTGATCTGGAACCAGCTCGACACCTCAGTCCCCTGGGTCCACCGGCTGTCCCGGATCATGCACGCCGGCGACGTCCACAAACCGCACTTCAAACCCCCGCTCGGCCCCGAATTCACCGGACTGGAGAGCCACCTGACCCGTTGGGAGGAGCCCGTGAGCACGCAGGACATCCTGGAACTGGCCAAGTCCCGCAGCTACTACCTGCGCGCCGGCGAGGACACCCGCGCCAAGGTGCTCGGCAACCTCGACTGGTACCTCCACGTGCACCTAGGGCATGGGGTCGGCGAGATTCTGCCGCTGCCCTACCTGACGCAGACCTGGCGCGCCGCCAAGGCCTGAGTACGCACCGCATTGCGGAGATCATTCAGCCGCGGCTATTATTTCGGTGAGCCTAACTTTCAGGTGTAGGCAGCAGGAACTTCCATCGGAGCCCGCAGTGCTGGACGTCGCCGGACACGAACCCCCGCCCGCAGGGCAGCCGCCTGCCCGCAAGGTCCGGGGCCGACGCCGCGCGCTCGTGGGCCTGCTTGGCCCGGCGTTCGTGGCTGCCATCGCGTACGTGGATCCCGGCAACGTGGCCGCCAACCTCACCGCCGGGGCAAAGTACGGATACCTGCTGGTCTGGGTCCTGGTSGYCGCCAAYGYCATGGCCGTMCTGGTSCARTACCAGTCCGCCAAGCTCGGCATCGTCACCGGCAAGAGCCTTCCGGAGATCCTTGGCGAGCGGCTCAGGCCGGCCTGGCGCCGCGCCTTTTGGGTCCAGGCCGAAATCGTGGCAGCCGCCACCGACCTCGCCGAGGTGGTGGGCGGCGCGGTGGCCCTGTATCTGCTCTTCGGACTGCCGCTCCCCCTCGGAGCGATCATTGTCGGCGGCATGTCGATGGCCTTGCTCGCTGTGCAGGGCCGCAACCAGCAGCGACCCTTTGAGTTCGTCATCATGTTCCTGCTGGGCATCATCACGGTCGGGTTCCTGGCCGGGCTCGTCATCAGGCCGCCCGACCCGGGAGGCGTGCTGTCCGGCCTCGTGCCCGGCTTCCAGGGACCCGATACGGTGCTGTTGGCCGCGAGCATGCTGGGCGCCACCGTGATGCCGCACGCCATCTACGTTCACTCGGCGCTTTCCCGGGACCGGCACCGCCCGAACCCGCACCTGCACGTCCCGCCCCACGCCGTGGCCCGGCTGGTCAAGGCCACCCGCTGGGACGTCATCGTGGCGCTGGCCGTCGCGGGCATCGTCAACATCGGCATGCTGCTGCTGGCCGCGTCGACCCTGGCCGGGGAAGCAGGCACCGCCACCATCGAGGGCGCGCACGCCGCCATCACCGCCAGCCTCGGCCCGGTGGTCGGCGTGGTCTTCGCCGTCGGCCTGCTCGCCTCCGGTCTGGCGTCCACCTCGGTGGGCTGCTACGCCGGCGGCACCATCATGGAGGGCCTGCTCAAGATCAGGATTCCGTTGCTGATGCGCCGGCTGCTCACCCTGATTCCAGCAGTCGTCCTGCTCGGCGTGGGCTTCGACCCCACGATGGGACTGGTCCTCAGCCAGGTGGTCCTTAGCTTCGGGATCCCGTTCGTCCTGGTCCCGCTCGTGGTGCTGACCAGCAGCAAGCCCCTGATGGGACGGTTCGCGGACGGCCTGGCGCTGCGCACCGCCGCAATCGTCAGTGTGATCCTCGTGGTCGTACTGAACGTGGTCCTGCTGTGGCTCACGTTCTCCGGCGCAGCCGGACGGTAGGCTTGGGGCTGTGAAGACCAGTCCGCCCTCCTCCTCGATCGAGGACTACGTCAAGGTCATCTACTCCTTCACGGAGTGGCAGGACAAGCCCATCACCTCCACGCAGCTGGCCCAGCGTCTGGGCGTGGCCAATTCATCCGTCTCCGAAATGGTCCGCAAGCTCAAGGACCAGGGCCTGGTGGACCACAAGCCGTACAGCTCCGTCACCTTGACCGACGACGGCGTCCGGCTGGCGCTCTCGATGGTCCGCCGGCACAGGCTGATCGAGACCTTCCTCGTTCAGGAACTCGGTTACCGCTGGGACGAGGTCCATGACGAGGCCGAACTCCTTGAACACGCCGTCTCTGAGACCTTCATCGAGCGGATGGCGGCGAAGCTGGGGAACCCGGTCCGGGACCCGCACGGCGATCCGATTCCCGCCGCGGACGGCTCGGTGCTGATGCCGCCGGCCTACCGGATGAGTGAACTCGACGACGGCCACACCGGCCGGATCACCCGGATCAGCGACGAAAATCCGGAGTTGCTGCGCTACCTCGCCGCCGAACGGATCGACCTGGACGCCGAAGTCGAGGTGAGGGGCCGCAAACCGTTCGGCGGCCCGCTGATCGTCCGCGTCGGCAACCGCCGGGAACTGCGCGACGTTGACCTCGCCGACGAGGTTGCCGCCGCGCTCTGGGTGCACAGCGACGTCCCCCACCCCGGCTGCCGTGTCACGGGGCACTGAATGAGAACACCGCCTGGGCTAAGCCCCGCCGCGGTGTCCGGCGTTCCGGGCTGGCGGGCGTGGGCGGCAGTGGCCGTGGGCGGCCTGGTCGGCACGGAGCTGCGGTACGGCGCGGGTCTGGCCTTCCCTGAATCGGCAGGGACCGTGCCGTGGACCACGCTGGCGATCAACGTGGCCGGCAGCTTCGTGCTGGCCGCCCTGACCACCTTCTGGATCGCCCGGCCGGGGACTGCTTTCTGGCTCCGGGCCGGCCTCGGGCCCGGGCTGCTCGGCTCCTTCACCACGTTTTCGGCGCTGGCCCTCTCGCTGGACCAGCAGATCCGGGACGGCTTCCACGCCGTCTGGCTCGCCTATCTGGCGCTGTCGCTGGTAATGGGACTCGGCGCGGCGGCAGCCGGCTGGAAGTCAGGCAAGACCCTGGCCGGCGCACTGGCCGGCGTTCGAGGCGGCGCGCGGTGATCACGGCGCTGCTGGTAGGGATTTTCGGGGTGGCCGGCGCATTGCTGCGGTTTGCGGTGGATTCCTGGTTCGCACACCGGCACGGTCCGCATCCGCACTGGCCCTGGGCCACCCTGACCGTCAATGTCACGGGCTCTTTCATCATCGGCTTGTCCCTTGGGATCACACCGCAYCTCGGCGCCGGGCCGGAATGGCAAGCCGCCGTCGCGAGCGGCCTGGCCGGTGGCCTGACCACCTTCAGCTCCTGGACCACGGCCACCGTGAGGCTCATCGGCGAAGCGAGATATCGTGCCGCGGCGCTCAACCTGGGCGTCAACCTGGCGGCGGGCCTCGCCGCCGCTGCCTTCGGCGTCGTCCTGGTCGGGTAAGCCGGCCGATCCGGCGTGACCGGCCGGTCAGGGGGCTGCGGGGTCCGCTCCCCCGGCTCCGGTTCGCCCGGTTTCCCGGGGCGGGTTGCGGATCCCGACGGCCGACGCGACGGCGCCGGCGATGAACAGCGCGGCGGTGACTGCCGCGGTGGCGTGCAGGCCCGACGTCGTGATCACCGGTCCGGTGATGAGCCCGGCGAAGGCGATGGTCACGAGCCCCGCGATGCGGGAGACGGCGTTGTTCACGGCCGACCCGATCCCCGCCTCTTCCGGATGCACGGCGCCCAGGATCGCCGCGGTCAGCGGCGCCACGGTCACGGCTAATCCGACGCCGAAGACCACCAGCCCGGGGAACACCTGGGCGAAGTATTGCAGCGGCAGACCGATGCCCAACAGCATGAGGAAGCCCGCCGCGCACAGCAGCGGCCCYGCCGTCATGAACCAGCGCGGACCGAAGCGGCCGGACAGGGCGCCGGCCCGTGCGGACAGCAGGAGCAGGATCAGGGTCGAAGGCAGCAGGGCGAAGCCCGCGGCGGTCGCACCCAGATGGGCGACCTGCTGCAGGAAGAGGCCCAGGACGAAGAAGCCGAGGTTCAGCGCCCCGTAGATGACCGCGGTGGCGATGTTGCCCCAGCCGAAGTTGCGGATGGCGAAGAGCCGCAGCGGCATCATCGGCGCCGGGGTGCGCCGCTCATGCAGCAGGAAACCGGCCAGGCCGGCCACGCCGAAGACCAGCGGCAGCCAGACCTGGGGTGAGCCCCAGCCAAGCGCGCCGCGCTCGATGAACGCGTACACGATCCCGCCCAGGCCGATGATCGCCAGGATCGTGCCGGTGACGTCGATGGTGCTGCCGGGTGCGCGTTCCAGGTCCTGGGTGCGCAGCCGGCGGAGCGCCGGCCACACCGCTACGGCCGGAACGATGTTGAGGAAGAAGATCAGCCGCCAGGTGAAGACGTCCACGGAGATACCGCCGAGGAGCGGGGCTGCGATGATGGCTCCGGAAGTCCACGCGGACCACTTGCCGATCGCCGCGGACTGGGCCGGGCCGCTGAACACCGTGACGATCAGGGCCAGCGAACTGGGTACCAACAGGGCGCCGGCTACCCCCTGCAGGCCGCGCGCCACAATGAGCGACTCGCCGCTCCAGGCGAGGCCGCAGAGCACGGAGGTGGCGGTGAAGCCGGCGAGGCCCCATTGCAGGATCCGTACCCGGCCGAACTGGTCGGAGAGGGAGCCGGCCACGAGGATCAACGCCCCGAGGGTCAGCAGGTAAGCGTCCACCACCCATTGCTGGACCACCAAGCCGCCGCCGAGTTCACGCCCAATGGCCGGGAGAGCAAGGTTGACCACCGAGCCGTCCAGGAAGGCGATAAAGGACGCAACGATGGCCACGTACAGCACGCGCTTCTCGAGGCCGGTTAAGGCCGCGGCGGGGGTGCGGGGCATGGCTGTTGCCTTCCTCAGTGCCGACCCGGCAGTCCGCCTGGCCCGCTGCCTGTTTTTTCCTGGAGGCTGTCCGTCTGGTTGTCTGCCTGGCGGGGGCGCCGGGTTTGGAATGAGCCTAGCACCGGCTCTGACCGGTCCGGCGGCGGCCGGGCCCGCGCCGGGGATCCCGTAAAATTGAATGATGGTTACGAGACGTGAAGCTGCCCAGGCCCTTGATATTCCGCTGGAAATGGCCCACCGTCACGGTATTCCATCCCGCTTGTCCGACGCCGAACTTGGCGAACTGCTGGACACTCCGCCGGTCTGGCTCCTCCAGTCCAGGGCCAACCGGACCGGCAAACGACCGGTCTGGGTCCAGCTGACCTGCGCCGTGTGCGGATTCTCCGAAATGGCGAGGCCGAAGAAGTGGTGGCCGGAATTCACCCATGTCTGCTGCGCCCACCACGCCCCGTACGAGCTGCCAACCCCCGGCGCGGGGCTGGTCCGGAGTGAATATGAGGGTGTGGGGAGCCGCTTCGTCGGCATCGTGGACGTCGCGGTACCCGAGGCGTAGCCTTAAAAGCACGGGCTCATCCCGGGCCCCCACCTTTTAGGGAGCGCGCCATGCCTGACAAGTCGCCGCACCGGCATCTGACCAAGAAGCCGATCAAAACCATCAAGGAAAAACGGGCCGATAAAAAGGCTAAACACATCGTGGATGAGCACACCGACCCGGTGGCCCACATCAAGAAGCGCTGACGGCCCCGCGGGACGCCGTGCCGGCGGGGCGG
>NZ_JBFRFD010000065.1:0-9936 GCF_052114645.1 Arthrobacter sp. 2YAF22_2 | reverse complement strand
AGGCGGACACTGCACACGGTTCGCCGCACGGCAGGCGCAGCGCCGAAGAGCCGACCCGGGAAGAGCCGAAGCGCGGCGAGCAGCCGCCCAGCACAGCGAAGGACACAGAATGAGCTCCACGAGTGCGGCGCCCGCCGCGAATCCCGTGTACGAYGCCGATTCGGTCGTCAAGGTCACCGATCTGGTAGCCGGGTACATCCCGGGCGTCAATATTCTCAACGGTTGCAGCATCGAGGCCCGCAAGGGTGAGCTGATCGGCATCATCGGACCCAACGGAGCCGGCAAGTCGACCCTGCTGAAGGCCATGTTCGGCCTGGTCAAGGTGCATTCCGGCTCGGTCGTGGTCCGCGGCCAGAACATCACCGGGCTGAAGGCGAACAAGCTGGTGAGCCGGGGCGTGGGCTTCGTCCCGCAGACCAACAATGTGTTCGCGGCCCTGACCATCGAAGAGAACCTCCAGATGGGCATGTTCCAGCGGCCCAAGGACTTCGCCGAGCGTTTCGACTTCGTCGCGGAACTGTTCCCTGAACTGGCCAAGCGCCGTGCCCAGCGTGCAGGTTCGCTCTCCGGCGGCGAGCGCCAGATGGTCGCCATGGGACGGGCCCTGATGATGGATCCGGCTGTGCTGCTGCTCGATGAGCCCTCGGCCGGCCTGTCCCCGGTCAAGCAGGATGAAACCTTCCTGCGGGTGCATGAGATCAACCGTGCGGGCGTCTCGGTGATCATGGTGGAGCAGAACGCGCGCCGCTGCCTGCAGATCTGCGACCGCGGCTACGTCCTGGACCAGGGCAAGGACGCGTACACAGGCACCGGCCGGGAGCTCATGAAGGATCCCAAGGTCATCCAGCTGTACCTGGGAACCTTGGCCGACACCGTCGACTAGTCCGTCCATCGCTGCCCAGAGGGCCGTCACCAGCCGGTGGCGGCCCTTCTGCGTGGCTGGCGAGTGTGCGGTGGCTCCACCCTCCGGTCGGCCGTCCCACCGCGCTCCGGAAGCAGCCACTTGCTCGGCGCCTGCGCTCGTTCCTCCCCGGCGGCCCCCTACCCTCGCAAGCTCGGGCAGGGAACCCTGCCGCCGTGGGCCCAACGCAACAACGGCGCTTTCGCAAGCACCTGCCTCCGTCGCTCTCAGCGATCGTCTCACCGAGCACCCTCCGCCGGCCGCGACACGTTTCCGCGCAGGTTTATCGGTCGGGCTATCCCTTGCGCCCTCGAATTGCCAGCGTCGGGCACTCCTCGGCTCGACAATAGTCTGCTGTACGTGACGCCCGCCCGACAGCGTTGCCCTCCCCGACAAACAGGAGACCCCCGTCCGGAGGGGACGGGGGCCTTCTGTGTGTCTGGGTGGAATGCGGCCTTACAGCTTGCCGAATTCTTCCTTGACGGGCTTGTAGGTGTTGTCATCCTGGTACTGGTAGATACCGATGTAAGCCTCCGTCGGGTCGCCCGCGTCGGAGAACGTCACGGGGCCGGACTGGCCGTCGTAGTCGATGTCCTTACCGTTGCGGAGCAGGGTGACGCAGGAGGCGAAGTTGAAGCATTTCTCCCCGCCCTCGGACACGTCCTTCAGGTGCTTGGCAATGTCCACGCCCTTGGTGCTCTTGGCTTCTTCCGTGGCGAGTGCGATCAGGTTTACCGCATCGTAGGACTCGCCTGCATAGCTGTAATCCTTGAGCGCCGGGTCGATCGCGAGGAGCTTCTTCTTGAAGTCATCCTTGGCGAACGTGCCCGGGATGGTGCCCTCGGCGCCCTTCAGGGTGCCAGCCTTGAAGTCCTTGCTGTAGTCGGACATGTTGCCGTCCACCATGAAGATCTGGGTGGGCTTGACCCCCTTGCCCGTCATGAGCGGCACGATGCTCTTGGCCTGGTCGAACGTGATCAGGGCGATGGCATCCGGCTTGGCCGCGAGGACCTTGTCCACCTGGCTGCTGAACTGGGAATCACCTTCGTTGAAGAGTTCCTGGGCTACAACCTTGCCGCCGGCGGCTTCAACGGCCGCCTGCACGTTCTTGGCCAGGCCGGTGCCGTAGGCGTCGTTCAGCACGATCATGCCGACCGTCTGGGCGCCRCAGGTRGTCATGTAGTTGCCGAGGACCTTGCCCTGGAGAACATCGGACGGGGCGGTGCGCCAGTAGAGGCCCTTGTCATCCCAGGTGGTGAAGTCCGGGGAGGTGTTGGCCGGCGAGAACTGGATGACTCCGGCGCCGGTGATCTGGTTGATCACGGTCTTGGAGACGCCCGAGGAGGCGGCACCAACAATGGCACTGACGCCCTGGCCCAGCAGCGCGGTGGTGGACTGGGTGGCGATGTCCGTCTTGGTGTCGCCGGAGTCGCGGTGGATGACCTCGACGGGCTTGCCCAGCACGCCGCCGGCGTCGTTGACCTCCTTGATGGCGAGGTTGACGCCAGCGATTTCGGGCGGGCCGAGGAAGGCCAGGGAACCTGTGGTCGGCAGCAGCGAGCCGATCTTGAGTGGAGTATCAGTCGTGGTCGAGGAAGCGGGCACAGAGCCAGCTGCGCTGGCCGAGGTGCTGGCACCGGCGGTTGCACTCGGGGCCGGGCAAGAGATGCCTGCGGCCTGGCCGGAAGCCGAACCCGAACCGGTTGACGTCGGCGTGGACGAACCGCCGCACGCCGTGGCCAACAGGGCGACGCCGAGGCTAAGCACTGTGAGCTTAGCGAAGCGCGGCGCCACCTGTGGGAGTGAAGTCATAGAGAATCTCCTCGATCTAAAGGTGCGAACGGCCTTTGACGCGAAAGATCAGGTGTTCCTGATTTAGATTCAAGCTAGTGCAATTTCCGCATGAAAATAAGTGACTTCGGTCACATCCTTATAACACTCGTTGCATATCGGAAATCAAGCCGGTGCGCTCGGTGTGCGGAGGCGGCAAGAACGCCCCCGCACCGGTCGTAGAGACCGCGGTACGGGGGCGTCTTTTGGCGTTCCCCTGCCATTGGGGGGTACGAGAGGAACTGCCCCACCATATGTGCCCGGATTCCGCAAGTCAAAAGCCCAGGCCGGACGCGCCCAAAGGGGTTCGTCGAAGGTTCGGCGCCGGTGAAGGCGGCCAAAGTCACGGGCCGGACAGCCCCGCAGCTACCGGCGACGTCGCCCGGCGCGCCGCTGCCGCCGAGGGAAAACAGGCCTCAATTTGTACCCCAGGTGGGACTCGAACCCACAACACGCGGATTTTAAGTCCGCTGCCTCTGCCAATTGGGCTACTGGGGCGCCCGGCCCATAATATCCCGCCGAAGGGTGCTACGACGCTGCCGGCGGAGCGCCGAACGGCTTCGCGTAACGGAAGGCACCGCTGACGCCGCCCGGCCAGAGCGCCAGCGGCAGCAACTGGAAGTGCTCTGCCCACGCCCGGTCCGGGGCCAGCACGCCGAGCGAGGTGGAGGGCACAAAGCCGAACCGCGCGTAATACTCGGGGCTGCCCAACAGTGCGATGCCGCGCTCCCCCGCGGCGTTCGCGCGGTCGATGGTCTCCTTCATGAGCGCCGAGCCAATGCCGTGACGTTGCAGCCGAGGCGCCACCCCGATCGGGCCAAGGCCCAGCAACTGCAGGTCTCCTGCCCAGCCCCGGGTGCTGATCACATGGCCGACAAGTTCGCCGTCGAGCTCCGCCACGATGCTGAAGTCCGCCAGGTACTCCTCGCAGTCGAAAAGCCGCCGTAGCAGCTCGACCTCTTCGGGCTCGCCGTCGACCGGCAGGCCCGTGACAGGTGAGATGGCGAACGCCGCCGCGGTGAGGGCAAGGAGCTCCGGCCGGTCCGCCGGCTGCTCGCTGCGCAGGACCAGCGCGGGCGCCGGCAGCTGTCCGCCGCCGTTGGCCGAACGGCTGCCTGCGGACAACTCATGGAGGACCTCCAGCGCCCGCTCGGCGTCGACGGCCGGAACCAGCAGGTGGTCGTGGTGGAACCCGGCCAGCACGTTGCAGCTGATCTTCGCCTCGGTCAGGGCGGCGCCGACGGCGGCCGTGAGTCCGATCGCTTCCAGCGAGGAATGAACCTGCAGGGTGATCCAGGCGGCCACGAAGTCGTAGCTCAGGCCCAGGGCGTCGGCGTCGGGCCTTGGCAGCACCACCGTCAGTCCCTCAGCCTCGCGGACAGCAGCCGCGATGTGGCCCTCCAGCGGTTTGCCGTGCGGCCAGAGGGCGTAAACATACTCGCCCTCGCGGACAACTGGCCGCATGATCGCCAGCAGGGTGTTCAGGTCCTTTTCGGCAGGAGTCATGGCCCAAGTCTAGGCGGGACGGACGCCCGGCCGGCCGCTCCACCCTCCCCGGGACCCAGACCAACGACGACGGCGGCCGCTCCCCGGAAGGGAACGGCCGCCGTCGTGGGGCTGCCGTGGCCTACTTAGCGTCCGCTGCGACAGGTTCCTTGGCCGGTGCCTCTACGGGCTTGGCGGCTGCCGGAGCGGCCGGGGCAGCAGCCGGCTTCGGAGCCGGGGTCGCTGCGGCCACAAACGCTCCGCGCGGGTTGTCCAGGTCCATCAGCTGGGTCGTGTCGCGGCCCAGGAACAGGGTCCAGAACCAGCCGGAGATGACTCGGATCTTGCGTTCGACCGTCGGCATCGCCAGGCCGTGGTAGCCGCGGTGGGCGAGCCAGGCCAGCGGGCCCTTGAGGCCGATGCGGCCCAGCAGGTTGATGTTGGCAACGCCCTTCCACTGGCCGAAGCCGGCGACTGCGCCCAGGTTTTTGTGCTTGTAGTCCTTGAGCTCCTTGTCCCAGCGCGAGGCCCAGAGGTTCTTGGCCAGGCGCTTGGCCTGGCGCAGCGCGTGCTGGGCGTTCGGGACGCAGGTGCCGTCCGGCAGGCCGCTGCCCGTGAGGTCCGGGACGGCGGCGATGTCGCCGGCGGCCCAGGCGTTTTCGACGATGCCTTCGTCGCCGGAGACGCGCAGGTCCGCAAGGACACGGACCCGGCCGCGGGGCTCGAGCGGGAAATCAGTGGAGCGGACCATCGGGTTGGCCTGCACACCGGCGGTCCAGACGAGGGTGTCGGATTCGAATTCCTGCGCGGGGGTCTTGTCCGGCAGGTTGATCAGCTTCAGGGAACCCTCGGCGTTGTCCAGCGAGGTGTTCAGCAGCACCTCGATGCCGCGGCTGCGCAGGTGCTCGACAACCCAGTCGGCCTGCTTGGCGGTGACCTCGGGCATGATGCGGCCCATGGCCTCGACCAGGACGAAGCGGACTTCCTCCTGCTTGAGGCGCGGGTTCTTCTTGACCGCGGTGCGGGCCAGGTCTTCCATTTCGGTGAGGCATTCGATGCCGGCGAAGCCGCCGCCGACGACCACGAAGGTCAGGGCGCGGGCGCGTTCGACCGGGTCGGTCATCAGCGAGCCGGTTTCGATCCGCTCAAGCACGCTGTTGCGCAGTGCAACGGCTTCCTCGATGGTCTTCAGGCCGATGCCCTTGTCCGCGAGGCCCTTGATCGGGAAGGTGCGGGTGATGGCACCGGCGGCCAGCACGACGTCGAAGTAGGGAATCTCGAAGTTCTCGCCGCCGTCAGCGGGTGCAACCACTGCGGTGCGGTTGGCGTGATCGATCGAGAGGACGCGGCCCTGGATCAGTTCGGTCTGCTTGAGGTGCTTGCGGTGCGAGACGACGGCGTGGCGCGCCTCGATGTTTCCGCCGGCCACTTCGGGCAGGAAGGGCTGGTAGGTCATGTAAGGCAGCGGATCCACGACGGTGACGATGCCACCGGCATTCGCGATCTTCTTCTGCAGTTTGAGGGCTACGTACAGGCCGACGTATCCGCCGCCGACGACGAGTACCCTGGGACGGTCCTGGAGCTGAGGTGAGGATGCCATGGTCCCAGAATACCGCAGTTTGTGAAAATCTTCACTAACTCCCCGGGGTATGCGAATCCACTGCGTCCGGCTCACCGCTTTCCGGGTTTGCCGGGCCCGCTCCGGCGCCGCGCACCACTCTCCGCAGCTGGAGGGCTGCCGCCGCGATGATACAGACGAAGAGGCCGCCGAAACCCAGCACCACCATCGCCGGGACGGCGCTGTCGGCCGGCGACGGAGCCTTCGCCACCGGAACGGTCGCCTCGGGCAGGGTCGGTTCCGCACTGGAAGGGCTGGGAAGCGCCGCGGGCTCGGAACTGACGGGATTGCCCCGCCGGTGCACGCGGATCCAGTCCGAGATCGATCCCAGCGGGTTGACCGTGGTTTCCGGAACATCAGCCTTGAGCGCCGCCTCGGCGTCAAGCACGCCGAAGCCGTACAGCGGGTCCTTGCCCGGAGCCCCTGCGTCCTTCGCGGTGCTGACGATCCGGTTGATGACCTGGCGGGCCGACATGTCCGGCCATTTGGAGCGGATCAGCGCAGCGACGCCGGCCACGATGGGTGTGGCGCCCGAGGTACCCGCCCACTCGGCGTAGCCGCCACCCGGCAGGCCTCCGGCCAGGCCCTCGGCCGGTGCGGCCACGCCGATGCTGATGCCTTGGGAGGAAGAATCGATGCTGGCCACGCCCTTGCGGTCCAGGCCGGCTACCGTCAGCACACCGGGGATGGTCGCCGGGGCACCGACCTGGACGTTGCCGCCCACGCGGTTGCCGGCGGCGGCGACGATGACCACGTCTTTCTGTTCGGCATACAGGAACGCGGCATCCCAGCTTTGCGGCCATTCCGGGGAAGTGCTGCCGAGTGAGATGTTGATGACCCGGGCTCCGTTGTCCACGGCCCAGCGGACCGCGGCAGGGATCTGGTCCTGGTCGCTCTTGCCGCCCGGGTTGGCCGATCCGAGCCAGGTGGACACCGAGAGGAGCTGGGCCTCCGGCGCCACGCCCACGATCCCGTCCGGGCCGGGACCCGGGCTGGGAGAGGCGCTCGGGGTGGGGCTGGGGCTGTCAGTTGGGCTGGCGGGCTGGTGCCCGCGGCCGGCGAGCATGGTCGCCACCAGGGTGCCGTGCTCGGGTTTGGCGCCGATGCTCTTCTGGCCGTCGGCGGCCCCCGCTCCGGACACGTCCGTTCCGCCGGTCAGCACACCCTTGAGGTCGGGGTGCTTGCCGTCCACGCCGCTGTCAATTACGGCGACCTTGACATTGGCGCCCTTCGAAACTTCCCAGGCCTTGGTAATGCCGGACTCGGTCAGCCAGTATTCCTTGTCCCTGGTGGCATCGGCGTGGGCCGCGGGTGGCGCGTACAGTGCTGCCGTGGCACTGCCGCCGCCGGCCAGGGCCAAGGCCAGTAACGCGGAGGCGGTCCGGCGGTGCCGGGCTGTTGCTCTGGTCATTCGGGTCCAATCGGCGGTGTGTCTAAGGGCGCGGCGCTTTATGGGCGAGGCGGTCGGCGGCGGCTGCCCTCCCGGCACGGAGCTGCCCCGCCCGGCACTGCCGCCGTCGGGAACCGAAGGAAATGGGAACCGCAGGGGTGGGTCGCGCCAGTCCGGGCGTAAGGCTAGCTGATGCTCAGGGCAATCCCGTCAAGAATATCGTGTTCGCTGGTGAGGACCGACGTGATCCGGCCGTCGGTGGCGGCGGACATCCGTTCCAGCACCCGGCGCCAGATCAGGCCGCCGGCGCCGATCACGTCCACGCGGCCTGGATGCATGTACGGCAGGGCGGCGCGGTCCTGCCTGGTCATCTCGAGCAGGGAAGTGCACGCCTCCCTGGCCGTGGCCAGGTCAAGTTCGGTGCCGTGGATGGCCTCCGCCGAGTATTCGGCCAGCTTCAGGGCATGCGCGGTGATCGTGGTGACCGAACCTGCCACGCCGATCAGGGCGGTGGCGCGGGCCAGCGGCACCGTCTGGGCCGCGCGGCTGATCGCGGCGTCGACGTCCGCTTCCGCCGCGGCGATCTGCTCCGCCGTCGGCGGGTCGCCCAGCAAATGCCGTTCGGTCATCCGGACGCAGCCGACGTCGACCGACTTGGCGGCAATGACCCCGTCGGCGTCGCCGAGCACGAACTCCGTGCTGCCGCCGCCCAAATCCACCACCAGCACCGGCTCCTTGCCGCGGGAGGGCAGGACGCTGCTGGCCCCGGCGAAGGACAGCGCTGCTTCCTCGTCACCGCTGATCACCTCGGGTTCAACGCCGAGCAGGTCGCGGACACCGTCGATGAAGACCTGCCGGTTGCGGGCGTCCCGGGTGGCGGACGTCGCCACGAAGCGGACCTGCCCGGCACCGTGGCTGCGGATCAGTTCGGCATAGTCGCGGGTGGCCTCAAGGGTGCGGTCCAGCGCGTCCTGGGCGAATTCGCCGGTTGCGTCCACACCCTGGCCCAGGCGGACGACGCGCATTTCACGCACGACGTCGATGAGCCGTGGCGCGCCGTCGGAGGCGGCCACATCCGCGATCAGCAGTCGAATGGAGTTGGTGCCGCAGTCGATCGCGGCCACGCGGCTCACTGGCCGGCTCCGGTGTCGGCGTCGGCGTCCGCGTCCGCGGCGGTGCGGGACTTCCGGACCGGGGCCGGCCGCCCGACGATGTCCGGAAGCCCCTGCGGGCCGTGCCGGCTCAGGTCCTGCGAAGGGGCTTCTCCTCCGGTGTCCCAGGCGCCGTCGCAATAGCAGCGTTCGCGGGTCCACCACTCGCTGATGCCGGCGATCGCCTCGTCTCCCAGCGGGTTGACGCCGGGACCGGCCGCGAGCGAGTGCCCCACCAGGACATGCAGGCACTTGACGCGGGTGGGCATGCCGCCTGCGGAGATCCCGTCGATCTCCGGTACGTCGCCGATGCCTGCCCGGGTGCCGATTTCTGCCCGGGACAGCAGGTATGCCTCGTGTGCGGCCCGGTAGCCGTCAGCCAGCGCAGCGTCGGCGCCGAGCCGTTCGTTCATCTCATTCATCAGCCCGGCCGCTTCGAGCCGGGACACGGCGGCGGTGATGACCGGGTGGGTCAGGTAAAAGGTGGTCGGGAACGGCGTGCCGTTGCTGAGCCGCGGCGAGGTGGCCGCCACCAGAGGGTTGCCGCAGACGCAGCGGGCGGGGATTTCGACCACGTCCCGGACCGGCCGGCCGAGTTGGCGGCTAAGCACGTCCAGATCCTGGGCCGACGGTCGGCGCAAATCCGCCGGCGCCGTGGCGGGGCCGGCGTTGACGGGATTATCCGCCGGGGAATCATCCATTCGGTTCTGGTCCACTGGTGCGGCACCTTCCTGCCCTGTGGGGACTACCGGATGGCGGTAGTCCGGCGGCGGGCGCCGCTCTTAGTCTGTTGCCGACCGCCTGATGGACTCCCAGAGGGAATCCACCCACGGCAGATTGGCCGGGTCTGCGGCAGTTCCTTCGGCGGTGCGGGCACCGCTCGTCCCGGGAGGCAGATCGCTGCCGAAAACCCAGTAGCCGGTTTCGCCGGGCATAACCATGTTAATCCGGTCGCGGGCCTGTTGCTTCACGTAGTTCGGGTCCTGCCAGCGCGTGAGCTGGCGCTTCAGGTCTGTCTGCTTGGTCTGCTGGGCTGAGATGTCTGCCTGCAACGCTGAGATTTCGGCGCGTTTTTCGACGAAAATTTTGACTGTGGGCGCCAGCATGATGGTGATGGCGACCATCACCAGGCCCAGGGCCAGCATGCGGCCGGAGAAGGCCTTCGCCGGGACGGGCCCGAGGTCGTCCGGTTCGCCGGCGGGGTTGCCGGCGTGGCCCGTGGCTGCCTTGGCGGGCCCGCCGGCGGCGCTTCGTGCCGCTCCCGCCGGTGTCCCTGCGGGGGCGCGGCGGCTAGTCTCGGCTGGGACGGCGGCCGACGGTGCATTGCCATTCCGGGTTGGCGGGACGTCCGGACCGGTTCCGCGCCGGGAGCCGCCGAAGTCGGCCTTGATGACATCGCCGCCGTCGGCTTCCCCCTGGCCGGCGGCCGAAGACTTCGAGGCCGCAGGGGCGGCCCGGGGAACCTTGGGACGGCGGGTTGCCATGTCACTCCTTCAAACAGGCCACAAAAGGACCGGCCAAACAGAACCGGTGGCCATGGTCATTCCACCATAGCCACCGG
>NZ_JBFRFD010000064.1:0-9996 GCF_052114645.1 Arthrobacter sp. 2YAF22_2 | reverse complement strand
GCGGGGGCCTCGCTAGGTGGCCGTGACGGTCACCGGTCCTTCGACATTCAGTCCGCCTGGGGGGCGGCCGCCGACAGGCGCAGCCAGGTGTCCACCACCGTGTCAGGGTTCAGCGAGACCGAATCGATGCCTTCGCCCACGAGCCACTCGGCGAAGTCCGCGTGGTCGCTGGGACCTTGGCCGCAGATGCCCACATACTTGCCGCGGGCCTTGCAGGCCTTGATGGCCATGCTCAGGAGCTTTTTGACCGCAGGGTCGCGTTCATCGAAGCCGCCCGAGACAATCGCGGAGTCGCGGTCCAGGCCGAGGGCCAGCTGGGTCATGTCGTTGGAGCCGATGGAGAATCCGTCAAAGTAGTCCAGGAACTCGTCGGCGAGAAGGGCGTTGGAGGGAATCTCACACATCATGATCACCTCGAGGCCGTTCTCACCGCGGGTGAGGCCGTTCTCTGCCAGCAGCTCGATCACGCCGCGCGCCTCCTCCAGGGTGCGTACGAACGGGATCATGAGCTTGACGTTGGTCAGCCCCATCTCGTTACGGACAAAGGACAGGGCCTCGCACTCAAGGTCGAAGCAGTCCCTGAAGGACGGCTCCAGGTAGCGGGACGCGCCACGGAAGCCGAGCATCGGGTTCTCTTCGTGCGGCTCGTAGGCCGGTCCGCCGATCAGGTTGGCGTACTCATTGGACTTGAAGTCGGACATCCGCACAATCACCGGTTCCGGGGCGAACGCCGCGGCGATAGTGGCCACGCCCTCGGCCAGGCGTTTGATGTAGTAGTCGCGCGGGCTGTCGTAGGCGGCAATCCGCTCGCGGATTTCCGCGGCCACGTCGGCGGGCTGCTCGTCAAGGTTCAGCAGCGCCTTCGGGTGGATGCCGATCTGGCGGTTGATGATGAACTCCAGCCGGGCCAGGCCCACGCCGTGGTTGGGCAGCTGGGCGAAGGTGAAGGCCTGCTCCGGGGTGCCGACGTTCATCATGACCTTGACCGGGGCCTCGGGCAGCTGGGCGATCTCGGTTTCCTCGACGCTGAAGTCCAGGAGCCCCTCGTAGATGAAGCCGGTCTCGCCGTCGGCGCAGGAGACGGTCACCTCGAGCCCGTCGCGCAGCGCGTCGGTCGCGTCGCCGGTGCCGACGACGGCGGGGATCCCCAGTTCGCGGGCGATGATCGCCGCGTGGCAGGTGCGTCCGCCGCGGTTGGTCACGATCGCGGAGGCACGCTTCATGATCGGTTCCCAGTCCGGGTCGGTCATGTCGGCGACGAGGACATCGCCGGTTTCGAAGGAGGCCATCTGGTCAATAGAGCTCAGGATGCGGACGCGGCCGGCGCCGATGCGCTGCCCGATCGCGCGGCCCTCGGACAGCGTCCGTCCCGACTCGTTGAGGCGGAAGCGGCTCAGGCTGCCGGCGGACCGACGGGACTGCACGGTCTCCGGGCGTGCCTGCAGGATGTACAGGCCGCCGTCGATTCCGTCCTTGCCCCATTCGATATCCATCGGGCGGCCATAGTGGGCCTCGATGGCGAGGGCGTGGCGGGCGAGCTGCTCGACGTCGTCGTCCGTCAGGCTGAAGCGGTTCCGCAGCGATGCCTCGACCGGAACGAAGTCAATGGTGCGGCCGATTTCACGGCTGGAGGTGTAGGTCATCTGGAGCGCTTTTTCGCCCAGCCCGCGCTTGAGGATGGCGGGGCGCCCGGCCTGCAGGGCCGGCTTGTACACGTAGAACTCATCAGGGTTGACGGCGCCCTGGACCACGGCTTCGCCGAGGCCGTAGGAGGAGGTGACGAAGACGGCGTCGTTGAATCCGGATTCGGTGTCCATGGTGAACATGACGCCGGAGGAGCCGACGTCGGACCGCACCATCCGCTGCACACCCGCGGAGAGTGCCACCTCGGCGTGCTCGAATTTGTGGTGCACCCGGTAGGCGATGGCGCGGTCGTTGTAGAGGGACGCGAACACGTCCTTGATGGCCAGCAGGATGTTTTCGATGCCGCGGACGTTCAGGAAGGTTTCCTGCTGGCCGGCGAAGGAGGCGTCGGGCAGGTCCTCGGCGGTGGCGCTGGAACGGACGGCCCAGGACAGGTCCTCGGAGCCGCCGTGCTTGTCCACGAGTTGCTGGTACGAGTCACGGATCTGCGACTCGAAGGCCGGCAGGAAGGGCATCTCGCGGATCAGGGTCCGTATTTCCTGGCCGGCCGCGGCCAAGGCCGTGACATCGTCGGTGTCCAGCCCGATCAGACGGTCGGCAATCTTCTGGTCCAGGCCGGATTCGGCCAGGAACGCACGGTAGGCGTCCGCCGTCGTGGCGAAGCCGTCCGGCACCTGGACGCCGGCGGAGGTCAGGTTCTGCACCATCTCACCGAGGGAGGCGTTCTTGCCGCCCACCCGGTCCAGGTCCTTGAGTCCGAGTTCCGAGAACCACAGGATGTCTGTCGTCATAGTTACTGCTCCTTTGCAGATGGTGGCATGCAGCGGCGCCGGCCCCCGGCCGTAACCGGATGGTGGGCGCAATTCCTGTTTACCTTGACAGGTCTGCGCCCGTGTTTCCACATGGCGTACGCCGCACGAAGTTTGTGAAACTTTTCTCTAATGCTTGAGCTTCATCTGTTGCAGGATGGTGGCGGACATTTCCTCCACTGACACGCTGGCCGAGTTCAGGTACGGAATCCCGTGTGAGACGTATAAACGCTCGGCGCTGCGCAGTTCGAATCCGCACTGCCGCAACGATGCGTAGGGCGAGCCGCGGCGGCGCTCGGTGCGGACTTGGCTCAGGCGCAGGGGATTGGTGGTGAGGCCGAAACATTTCGAAACGAACGGCCGCAGCGGTTTGGGGAGCCCTTCGCGCTCAAAGTCCTCGTCCACCAGCGGGAAGTTGGCGGCGAAGATGCCGTGCTGAAGGGCCAGGTACATGGTGGTGGGCGTTTTGCCGCAGCGTGACGGGGCCACCAAGATGACCTGGGCCTTTTCGAGCGCCCGCAGGCTCGCGCCGTCATCGTGCTCCATGGCGTATTCGACGGCGGCCATCCTGGACTGGTAGCGGGCGGCGTTGCCGAGTCCGTGGGCCCGGCCCGGTTCCCCGCTGGCCTGGGCGCCGAAGGCCTGCTCCAACTGGCCCACGTGGGTCCCGATGAGGTCCACCATGATCCCGTGGCAGGTGCCCAGCGTCTGGCGGATATCGCTGCCGACGGCGGTAGAGAAGACGATCGGCTGCAGGCCATGCGCGGCCATTCCGTCGATGGTGGTCACGACCTTGCGGGCCTGGTCGACGCTGGTGATGAAAGGGATGGTAATGCGGTCGAAATCGTTCCCGGGGAACTGCGTCAGCAAAGTGTTGCCGAGCGTTTCCGCGGTGATGCCCGTGCTGTCCGAGAGGAAGTAGACCGGGCGGGGAGCGTCATTGGTCATGAACGAATTGTGCCCCAAAGCAGCCCGGGTGTTCATCCGTGACGCATCCGGGGCGCCGCGAATCGCTGTTTGAGCACCCGCTGCGCTTTGCGTCTATCCCGCACGCTGCGAAACCGTGGTTCAGCCCCGCGCTATTGGTGCAACGCCGCGAGACGCATCTGTTTCGCAAGCGCGTAGGCGATCGGAAGATCGCTGTCGCTCTCGACGAGGACCCGGCCGATGACGAGCGCGGAATCGGTGGGCGAAGAAATCTGCGTCATGCCGTTCGGTACGGTTCCCTCCCAGCCGGGCCCGCTGAGAACATAGTCGCCGGCCTTGGTTCCGGTGGTCCGTTTGCCGACGTACGCAAAATTGGCGCTCGTCCGTGGGTCGGTGAACTGCAGACTGAAGTAGCGGCCAGCCATGTCCGGAACGTGCAGAACCTGTGGCCCCAGGCTCAAGTCGAGCCAACCGCCGACGTAGAGCAGATTGTCGGCTCCGGTTGCCATCAGGCTCCCGCGCGACGCGGAGGGGGACGAGGTGCCGGGCACCGCATAGAGCGTGTTGACGGGGATCGGGCCGTCCCCGAACCCATGCCTGAGAATCGCCCGCTTGTATCCCGTGACCGTGATACGCGGCCAGAAGTAAAGGAAGGCCGGTAGGCCGAGCCCCCACACGATGAGGGCCGCTGTGGCAAGTGGAATGATCTCGCCCCCGCTGGCGATCCGCCGGTAGATGACCCAAACGAAGACCGCGRGGATGACGGCCGTGAGGGGACGCGCGTACGTCAAGACGAGGCGGTTCATATCACTGCGCCCTGACAACGGGCGGCAATTGGTACGTGCCGTCGAGGATTGCGGGGCCGGGCAGATACACACGGAACATCAGCTTGAACTTCCCGGAAGGTGTCGGCAGCCAGTTCTGCCCGTGCCCGTTCGGAGCCTGATGCTGGAGGTGGATATCGACCGAACCGTCGGCGTTCTGCAGAAGAGGTGAACGGTCACCAACGCTCTGGCGATGACTCGGATGCGTCACCATGTACCCGGCGACATCGGTCGGTGTGAGCGACCAGAAGGCCTCATTCGGGGGGAGTTTTCCGGGAGGAAAATGCAGGGTGTATACGTGGCCGCCGCTGAGCGTTTGCCCTGAGCCATCCACGGTGGCCGTCCAGTACGCGGCCTCCTCAAACACGTTGACGAGGGGGAGGGCCTTGGCGCAGGCGGCCCGCACGAGGACTCCGTTGCCGGGCTGGCCGCATTTAGGGATGGCATTCCAGCCGTTGACAGTGGTCGTGATCGTCCGGCCAACGGCATTCATCACGAGGATCGCCGTCAAGAACGCAAGCACGGCACCGAGAAGCAGCCCCTGCACGACACCGGACTGCGAGAACCATGCGAGGGCGTTGACCATAACCGCAAACTACCACCGTACTGAGCGCCGTGAGCCGGTCCCCGCCGGACGGCTGTCACCGGCTCCTACTTCAGCAACTGCACGACCGTCGTTTCCGTGAGGGCCGGATCGGGTGTCGGATCTCCGTAGATTTCCCAGCACAGCCCGGCGGCCTCCCTTCGATTCGCCGCCATCCACTCGGTGATCGCGGCGTATGCCTCGTTCAAGCGATGGTACGGCCCACGGTGGACTGCCACCGCGGCCTCGCCCCCAGGCGTTTCGGTCGCATACACCTCGGCCACCGTTTCAAAGGTGCAGGTGACTTCGACGCCGAATTCGCACAGAATGGGCGCGTCCGGCACGTTCGAGTGGTGGTAGACGAAGATGTTGTGGCCATCCGTCCACAGACCCGGTTGGCTGCGAATGAAGTCCCAGACCTTGCCCACCGCAGGGCCCCATGCCGAGACGACTTCAGCGGGTGCGACCTCGCGCCGGACGGCGGCCAGCGTGCGAGGGCGGACAATCTGCACGTCGACGAGCACGGTCATGCCGCGATAATACATCGCACGCGGCCGGCGGACTTCGTTTCAGGCGGCCCGCACCGAGACGGATTCCCTCAGCCCCTGGCAGGGGCGGCCACCCCGGGCCGGCCGGGGTTCGGGGGTAGGCTGTGTGCCACGTCACTAAAGGAGGCCCGATGAGCTACAAATACCGGACCGTCAAGGTCCGCGGCACGGACCTGGTCGGCACGATTGCGCGCAGGCATGGCGGTGCGCCCGAAATCTACGAGACCTCGAAGGACCCGAGCACCTCCGTGGTTCCGGTGTTTTTCCCGGACACCGGCGAGATCCGCTTCTTCGACCGGTCGGTGCTGGAGGATGTTGCCAGCCCGGCCGGGTAGCGGGCCCTGGGGCCCCCGGACCCTCGTGGCCGGTCGGCCGACGGCGAAAGGAAGTGGCCCTGACGAGGGCGGGGCGTAGGGTGGAAGCCGGACGAAAGGAGCACTTCATGAAGAAAATTCTCATGGTACTGACCAGCGTTTCCGAGATCGGCGATACCGGAGAGAAGACCGGCTATAACGTGGCCGAAGCTGCCCATCCCTGGAAGGTTTTCAAAGATTCCGGGCACTTCGTCGACTTCGCGTCCATCCAGGGCGGCCAGCCCCCGCGCGACGAGGTGGACCAATCGGACCCTATCCAGGTCGCCTTCACGGAGGACGAGACCACACGGGCTGGCCTCTACAACACAGCCCGCGTCGACGTCGTTGATCCCGATCAGTACGACGCCGTCTACCTCGTTGGTGGGCACGGCACCATGTGGGACTTCCCGGACAGCGAAGGCCTGCAAAAGCTCGTGGCCAGCGTCTACAACGCCGGCGGCCTGGTGGGTGCGGTCTGCCACGGACCGGCTGGCCTGCTGAAGGTGGAATTGGAGAACGGGCTTCGTCTCGTCGAGGGCCGCAAAGTGGCCGCCTTCACCAACGACGAGGAGGTTGCCGCCGGGAAGGACAAGGTCATCCCGTTCTTCTTGGCCGACCGGCTTGAAGAACAGGGCGCCACCCACGTCTCCCCCGATGTCTTTGAGGAGAAGGTCGTGGTTGACGGCCGGCTGGTGACCGGACAGAACCCGGCCTCTGCCGCCGGCGTGGCGAAGGAGATGGAGAAGCTCTTCGCGGAGGTCATCCACCGGGAAAAGGCCGAGGAGCAGCACGAGGCGGAAGCTGTGCGCGTCGAGAAGGACGCCGAGAAAGACGCTAAAAAGGCTGCCGCAGAAGCGGAGCACTAACGTCCGCAGCGCGCTGAAACTGGCGGCCGCCCCGGCGGGCGGCCGCCAGTTGGCGTACGGGTAGCCACGGGCTCTCGGTGGCTGCCGCGCAACCAGTCAGGCGCGGCCGGCCACCAATTTCATCATTTCCCGCGAGAACGCGGCTAGGTCCATCGGCCATCGCGAGATGACGAGATTCCCATCGACTACGACGTCCGCATCTTCCCAGGTGCCGCCGGCCTGGGTGATTTCGTCCGGCACGCCGTCTCCCCAGTACGAGGTGAGCCGCCGACCCTTCACAAGGTCCGCAGAAACCACGAGATAAGGTCCATGACAGATTGCGGCCACGGGTTTGTTGGCGGTAAAGAATGAGCGTGCGATTTCCACCGCGGGCTTCGACGAGGCGGAAGACCGGAACGTACAATTCCAGATCTTCAAATTTGTCGGCGGAGAGGACCAGAGCTTTTCCAGCCCCGCCATTGACGGCCGGCGGGACGCCCGAAGCAGCCATCGTCGACTGACAGTGCCATGCGGAATCCTACGGACGCAGAATAGGACGGGTCCATCAAATGGAGGGTTTGGAGGCGCCGTCTGGGCCGTGTCCGTTTAGGTTGAAGCCGGCCAGTCGGAGCCGACGTCGCGCCAGGCCCGCTCGATGCCTTCCAAAGCCGCAGCCGGAAGCGGGCCGTTGCTGGCCGCTGTGATGTTCGAGCGCAGGTGGGCCAGTTTGGCCGTGCCGGCAATTGCGGTGTGCACACCGGGCGCGTACACCGTGAAACGCAGGGCGAACTCTGTCCAATCCAGGTCTGAGGGGTCCAGTTGGAGTGCCTGAAGCCGTTCCCAATAGAGTTCAGCGTAGTTCCCGCTCGGTCGCTCGAGGAACCGCCACGGCGCGTTCGCGATCGGGCGCTTGGCGATCACTCCCAGTTCGGGCCGCCGGCGCAGAACATTTCGCAGATTCCACTGATCAGCGATGTTGACGCTCGTTTCAATGGCACCGAACCGGCCGGAATCGACAGCGAAAGCGAGCGGCTCGTTGTCTCCGCTGTAGCCGGCGACGCCAATCTTGCCGGCCGCGACTGCCTCATCCAGGGTGTCCTGCAGGTCTCCTCGCCGCAGAATCTCGAGCGGGCAGGAGTGCAGATAAAAGATGTCGATCCGTTCCGACCGGGTCAACCGTAAGGAACGCTCAATACTTGCCAACACGCCCTCCGGCGACCAATCCCGTTGACCGTCGATCTTCGGGCCGCCTTTGGTGGACAGCACGAACTCGTCCCGGCGTCCGCCGAGGTGCCGGCCGATACGCTCTTCGCTCAACCCGTAGCTGGCGGCGGTATCGATCAACGTCACGCCCAGATCCAATGCCCCGTTTAGCACCTCGGCGGCTTCGGCCTCGGTGACATCGCTCTCGCCAATTTGGCCGGCACCTAGCCCCACGATGGAGACCTCCAAACCAGTGTCCCCAAATGTCCTTCGCTCCAGCATGCCCTCACTCCTCGTCTCATAAGGGCCACCCGACCCTCGCTCGTCAGTGTCACGCCCTTGAGCCGGCGATCACGTGCGGCGACCTGCCGGAGCACAAGGCCTCGGACCTAATTTGCCAATCCTTTGCCATTGAGGTCTACCCAGGGCAAAGCAAAGGGCCCCTGCTTCCCTTGTAAACAAAGGAATGCAGGGGCCCAGCTATCTGGCGGTGACGGTGGGATTTGAACCCACGTTGGCTTTGACACCAAACAACATTTCGAGTGTTGCACCTTCGGCCGCTCGGACACGTCACCAACCTGAATAGGGTACCGGAGCAAGGCGCCGAACCCCAAAACGGGATCGAGCCGCGTCCCGTCGCACGCTGCAAAACCGCCTCCCGGCGACGCCGCGGGCGGACGCGACTTCCCCCAGCCACCCGGCGGCACTAGATTCGTAAGCAAGATGAGTACCCCTAACGACACAAGCCAAACACCCGCCGTCGCAACCGCATACTGGACCGTAGGCCTGGAGAAGGGCGAACTCCGGCGCGAGGAACTGCCAGTGCCCGGCCCCGGCGAAGCCCTCGTGCGCTCGCTCTACTCCGGCATCAGCAAGGGCACCGAAATCGTGGTTCACAACGCCCGGGTCCCGGAATGCGTGGCCGAGGAAATGGCCGCCCCGCACCAGGTTGGCAGCTTCCCGTCGCCGGTGAAGTTCGGCTACCTCTCCGTCGGTGTGGTCGAAGACGGCCCGGCGGACTGGCTGGGCAAAACGGTCTTCTGTCTCCACCCGCACCAGGACCGCTACGTCGTCCCGATCGGATCCCTCACCGAGGTTCCGGACAATGTTCCCGCCCGCCGGGCCGTCCTGACCGGCACCGTGGAAACCGCCGTCAACGCCCTCTGGGAGGCCGGCCCCCGGCTCGGCGACCGCGTTGCCGTGATCGGCGCCGGGCTCGTCGGCGGCATGGTCGCGCAGCTCCTCGGCACGTTCCCGCTGGGCCGGCTGCAGCTGATCGACGTCGACCCCGCCAAGCGTGCCTTCGCCGAGGCCCTCGGCGTCGACTTCAGCCACCCCGACGACGCGCTGCCGGACTGCGACATCGTGATCCATTGCTCCGCCTCGCAGGCCGGCCTGGAACGCGCCCTGCAGCTGGTGGGCGACGAGGGCGAAATCATCGAGATGTCCTGGTACGCGGACCGCAACGTCACCCTGCCGCTCGGCGAAGATTTCCACGCCCGACGGCTCTCCATCCGCGCCAGCCAGGTGGGCGTCGTCGCCCGCGCCCGCCGCCACCGCCGCACCACCGCGGACCGGCTCAAACTCGCCGTCTCCCTGCTGGCCGACCCGGTCTTCGACACCTTCCTCACCGGCACGTCCGGCTTCGACGAGCTGCCCGGCGTCGTCCAGCGCCTCTCCGACGGCAGCCTGGACGCGCTCTGCCACGTCATCGAATACCCCGGCACCGAACAACCTGAAGATCCGGCCCACGCCCCCGCAACAGAAACCACGAGGTAATCCGTGTTCAGCCTGACCGTCCGCCGCAATTTCATGATCGCTCACAGCCTGCCGCGCCCCGCCTTCGGCCCCGCGCAGGGCCTGCACGGAGCCACGTTCGTCACCGAGGTGACCTTCCGCCGTCGGACGCTCAACGAGGATGCGATCGTGCTGGACATCGGCGAAGCCGGCGACGTGCTGGACGCCATCCTGGCGGAGCTGAATTACAAAAACCTTGACGAGCACCCGGACTTCGCCGGCAAACTCAGCACCACCGAGGCGCTGGCCCAGTACATCGCGGACGCCGTTGCCGCCAAGATCCGCGGCGGCCGGGACGGACAGGCGCTCGCGGGCATCGACGTCACCCTGCGCGAGACCCCGGACGCCTGGGCCAGCTATTCGCTCGAGTTCGACGCCGGCTAGCAGCCCCGTGGAAGTCACCGGCGTGCGGCTGTTGCTGCCCGGCAACGTCCGGCACAACTCGGGCGGCAACGCCTACAAC
>NZ_JBFRFD010000063.1:0-10038 GCF_052114645.1 Arthrobacter sp. 2YAF22_2 | reverse complement strand
GGGTAGCAGGCTGCGTCGCGTGGCTGGCCGGCACCTGACGGGCCTTGGGCGGCGGGGAGTCGTGGTCCGTGATGATCGCAGTGAAGGCTGCGACTTCGGCGGCCGGGGCGTAGGTCACGGACTCGATGAAGCCTCGGCAGAGCACCCGTCCGCGCTCCGGCAGGCCGCGCACCGGAACGGCTGCGGCTGGCTCCTTGCCAGGGGCATCAGCCAATCTGGGTGATCTCCGGCCCGCGCTCGGGCTGCTCGAATTCCGGTGCACCCTGCTCGAAGTCCGAGGTACCCTGCGGTGCGGCGGCCGCGGAGTCCCGGGGAAGCCGGAGCTGCAAAAGGTCGCGCGGCGGCATCGGGCTCTCGCCCCGCACCACGACGATTTGCCGGAACAGCTCCTCAAGTCCGGCGGCGGCGTCGCGATCCAGCGCGGCATCCCCGCCGAGTACGCCGCGGAGGAACCAGCGCGGGCCGTCGACGCCGATGAACCTGGCCACACGGTATCCCTCGCTGCCGTCACCGGCGGGCAGCTTGGCGACCAGCTCGATGCCGAAGTGGCCTTCGATCTCGTCCACCTGGCCGCCCTGGCTGCCCACCGACTGGCCGATCTGTTCGCGGATTTCGTCCCAGAGGCCCTCGGAGCGGGGGGCGGCGAAGGCCTGCAGCTGCAGGCTGGACCCGTCCAGGTCCATGGTGACTGCCACGACGCGCTGGGTGGCTTCCTCGACCTCCAGCCGGAGCTGCAGCCCTTCCCGCGGGGTAATCAGCAGGGCGCCGAGGTCGACGTAGCCGTCCTGGTCATCGATCTCGGAGACGTCGTAGGGGCCGGCGCTGCGGACGGCAGCGTCCGGAGCCTCGGCAGCTGCGCCGGTTCCAACAGCGTCAGACTCCCCGGCATCGCCGGTGTCCGTCAACTGCTCCTGCTTGGCTTTTTTGCCACGCCCAAAAACCATCGGGTTTTCTCCTTAGTTGTGATCCCGTGCGAAGCCCTCGGCTACCGCACAGTGTTCAGCCTGTTTACCGGGCGGGATTCAGGCCCCGACGGTGCCGAAACCGCCGGTGGAGCCGAAGCCGCCGCCGCCGCGAACCGAATCGCTTAGCTCCTGGACGGGCACGAACTCCGCGTACTCCACGCGCTGGATGACCATTTGTGCAATTCTATCGCCGCGGCGCAGTTCGATCGTCTGGTCGCGGTCGGTATTCAGCAGTGTCACGGCGATCTCACCGCGGTAGCCTGCGTCGACCGTGCCGGGAGCATTCACCACCGTCAGTCCGTGCTTGGTGGCCAGGCCGGAGCGCGGATGGATCAAGGCGACGAAACCGTCCGGAAGGGCGATGGACACGCCGGTAGGCACCAGCCGCCGCTCCCCCGGTCCGAGCACGACGTCCTCGCGGGCGCGCAGGTCCGCCCCGGCGTCCCCCGGGTGGGCGTACGACGGCGGTTCCAGGCCGTCGTCGAGCATCTTCAGCTGCACCGACAGGGTGGGCGCTCCGTAGGCCGGGAATTCGTTGGCTGTCGTGTCGCTGGCTGGGGGCTCCGCCGACGGCGTGGTCACGGCAGTAGTTTCTTCAGTCACAGTTCCCCACTGTAACGCCCGCTCGGAGGATCGGCCTACCGCGCCGCCGCTGCGGAAGGGCGCCGGCACCGGCGGGTGACCAAGGTGAATTAGCCGGGGAAAAGTGGAAAGCTGGGCTCATGCCCGAATCCAGCGCAGCCATGCCTGCCTCCAACAGCACCCCCGACGACGCTACCGTCCTGTTCAGCGAGAAGCTCTGGCCGAGTTTCTGGATCTGGCTGGTGGCGACCGGGCTGGCCGCTGCCGGCATCCTGGTCTTCGCCCCGATCAGTATTGCCGCCGGCATTACCGCGGCCGTCGTGCTTTTCGTGATCCTGGTGGCGCTCCTGGTCCTTTCCACCCCGTCCATCTCTGTCACGGCCGCCACGGTACGGGTCGGGCGGGCGACGATTGAACGCCGCCTCGTCGGCGCCGCCGGTGCCTTCCGCGGCGCCGAGGCCACGGCGGAGCGTGGCCCCCGGCTCAACGGCCTGGCGTTCATGTGCATCCGCGGCTGGATCGACCCGGTGGTCCGGATCGAGATCACCGACCCCGCGGACCGCACGCCGTACTGGCTCGCCTCCACCCGCCACCCCGACGAGCTGGTGGCGGCACTGTCGCACYAGCGGCGGGCGGGCCCAACGGCCCGCCCGGCTCCTTTAGCCCTCGCACTCCTTGCAGTACGCGAGGCCGTCCTTTTCGCGGGCGATCTGCGAACGGTGGCGGACGAGGAAACAGGAGGCACAGGTGAATTCATCTGCCTGGGCGGGCAGGACCCGGACCAGCAGCTCCTCGCCGGACAGGTCGGCGCCCGGGAGTTCGTAGCCTTCAGCGAGGTCGGTTTCGTCTACATCAACCACCGCGGAAGGCTTGTCCGTACGCCGCGACTTGAGTTCCTCGATGGAGTCCTCATTGAGGTCTTCTTCGGTCTTGCGCGGCGCATCGTAGTCTGTCGCCATTACTTGTTGCTCACACTCCGCAATCGTTTGGTTGGTTCGCCGACCCCGTGCCCGCCGGGGCTGGTAGCCCCGGGGACGGGTCCGGGTTCGGTTCACCGATGTCAACGCCGGACATGCGCTTTTTGTGCCCGATGTCGGGTCATTTTGCCCAACTCCGCGCCGGAACGCCAGAGGCCGGCGGTTCGGGGACCGGGATGCCCGCCCGGGGCGGCCCGATTGGGGCGAAAAGTCGCGGAAAATCACGGCGCGCCCTCCCTCCTAACCCGAATTGCCACCCATCGGTGGCAGAGTTTCGAATGTTAGTAATGCCAGGGTGGAGGATTTGTATGCAGGATCTACGGCTTGTAGGCGTCCACGACGACGGGGAGCATGTCCTGTTGAGTGGCACCGGCGGCGAGATGTTCCAGCTGCCGATCGATGAGGCACTTCGGGCGGCGGCCAGCCGGACGCCGGCCAAGGCCGGTTCCGGCGTGGGCGCCGAGCCCATTGCCATGTCCCCGCGCGACATCCAAGCCAGGATCCGAAGCGGTGCCACCGCCGAGGAGGTGGCCGGCTTGTCCGGCATCCCGCTGGCCAAAGTGCAGCGCTACGAGGGACCAGTGCTGGCCGAGCGCGAGTACGTCGCCCAGCAGGCCCGCAAAATCGAGGTGGCTTCCCCGTCCGCAGGGCACGACAGCTACCGCTCCTTCTTCGGTGACCAGCCCGCCACGCTGGACGACATGGTCACCCACCGGCTCCGGGCCCACGGAATCGAGCCGTCCTCCGTGGAGTGGGACTCCTGGCGCCGCCTAGACGGCAGTTGGAACGTGGTGGCCCGCTTCGAAACACAGTCCGGCGCCCACGCTGCGATCGGCGAAGAACCGCCCGCCATGTGGACGTTCAGCCCGGCACGGAAATCACTGCAGAACGCTAACCGCTGGGCCCAGCAGCTGAGCGAACTGGAGCCGATGGACGGCCCCGTCCCGCCCCGGCGGCTCTCCGCGGTGTCCGACCGCCCCTTTGATTTTGAAACCGACGCCGAGGCAGCGGCGCGCACCGCCACCGCGCAGCTCAGCATCGTCCAGTCGAGCGGAGTCCACTCCCCTGCCGGCCAGCAGGAAAAGGACGCCGACGGGCTGCTGGACATGCTCCGTTCCCGCCGAGGGCAGCGCCTGGGCCTGGACGAGGACGCTGACGATGCGCTCGCGTTGCTGCTGACCAACGGCGTGCCGGCCGCACACCCCCGGCCGTCCGAAGTGCCGCCGCCGCACGAGACCGAATCCGACGTCGAATCCGGGTCCGACGTCGAGAAGGGTTCCGCGGATCCCGCCCCGGCGGGGGAAAAAGCGCCAGCCGCCAAGGTCGAGCCGCACTCGATCCCGGGCCCGGATGCATTGTCCCGTCGCCGGGATGCCCGGCCCTCGATGCTGGCCCGGCTGAGCATGGCGCCGCGGCACCATGACGGCAACGACGCCGACGACGCGTTGAAGCTTCACGACGGAGTCAGCACCGAGACCACGGAGATCACCATCGCGGCGTCGCAGCTGCGGCCCGTCCGCACCGGCCCGACCTCAAGCCCTGGCCTGGACGAGCTGCTGGGCGGCGGACCGTCGCGGCGTCAGGCCGGCTCGACGGCCGATTCGCGCACCGATCCGTCCCGCACCGACCAGCCGACCACCGGCCAGTCGGGCACCGGCCCGGCTCGCGGGGACGCCGCCCGCGGCGAACGGGAGCTGGAGACACCCGAACGCCAGCCCGCCAAGCCGAAGCGGTCCAGTGTGCCCAGCTGGGACGAAATCGTCTTCGGCACCCGCACGGATTAGCGGCGCCGGAACACCGCCTGGCGGCCGGAATCCTGCTCCCGGGCGGGCCGTGGCTCAGCGCCGCAAAGCCTGTCCGGCGCCCTTGCGGCCTTTGGCTCCGCCGTTCTTCCCCTCGGCCTGGAAGCACAGCAACGGAACCTCACGTTCGGCCTTGGTGAGCGAGCCGTGTTGGCCGACCACTTCAAGCGCCCGGGCCGGAACCCGCCGGGTGTCATAAAAGGCCACCATGTCGCGCGCGGCAATCATCACGTCGCCAATCCTCGGACCGACCGGGCCCCGGACCTCCCCGAACAGCCCGCCTGCAACCGCCTCTTCCCGGGTGAACGCCCAGATCCGGTCGCCGAACCGCGCCCGCCAGGCCGCCAGCAGACGGCGCCGGCCCGCGTCGTCGGCTCCGTCCTCAAGGTAGAGATGGACCATCCGCGGCTCCCCCGCCGTGTGCCGGACCCCGGCGATCAGTTCCGCCTCGGCGGAATAGTCGATCCGTTGCGACTCCGGCACGTCCACCATGCCGTGGTCCCCCGTCAGCAGCACGGTGGTGCCGGCCGGAAGGGAGGCATTGAGCCGCCGCACCGTGGCGTCCAGCTCCTCAAACTGGTTCTCCCACTGCGGCGACTGGGAGCCGTAGCGGTGCCCGGCTTTGTCCAGCTCGTGGACGTAGAAGTACATCAGCGAACTCTCCGCCCCGGCCATGGCCTCCGCGGCGGCCGCGGTCCGGGCGTGTGCGGTGGTCCCGGGCACGAAGCGTCCGCCACGGAGCGCCGCCCGGGTCATTGCGGAGTCGCTGAACCGCGGCAGTGCGACGGTGCTGACATCCGCGTACCCGGCGGCCCGTTCGAACACGGTCGGCATCGGCTGCCACTGCTGCGGGTCGACCCCGGGATCCCAGCCGTTAAGCATATTGACCACTCGGTCCTGGTCCGGGTCGAGGACGTCGTAGCCGACCATCCCGTGCTGTCCGGCGGCCAGGCCGGTCCCGAAACTGGCCAGCGACGCGGCAGTGGTGGACGGGAACGCGGAATCCAGCCAGACCGGCACGGCTCCTTGGCCTGCCTGCAGCACCGAGCGCAGGAACGGCGTGTGCGCGGATTTCTGTTTGAGCAGTTGCCGGCCCAGGCCGTCGGCGAGGACGACGCAGACATGCCTGGCGGCGGGAAGCTTCAGCCGGTTGTCGAAGCCTGGAACGCCGAGGCTGGCCGCGGCGCTGCTGAAGAGCTCGGCGATGGACCGCTCCCCGTACGCCGGGGGCGCCGGCAGAGCGGCGGGGCCGTCGGTGGCCGGGAGCGGTGGCGGTGGTGCGGGTACCAGTGACTCGGAGGCGCTGTCCGGCATCATCTCAGCGCTGGTGGCCGCGGTTGAGGCGGTTTCCGAAGACGCCGGAGCGTGGGCGCTGCGGCAGCGTGGACACACCGTGCGGGGCGGGAGCGGTGGATCCGGTGTTTACCGCCCGGAGCGCGCGGGCGAACAGTTTGGCGTCCTGGACGGCCTGCAGCCCGTCCGCTTCGGCGCTGATCCGTAGGACGATGTCCTCCTGCGCGATGGTGCCGCTGTAGCCGTGGTCGGCCTCGCACTGCGGGTCGCCGCAGCTGGCCGGGCCCATGTCGAGGCGTTGGCCGCCGGACCACGCGATCGAGAGGGTCAGTTCCCGGACCGGGTCGGAGGGCTTATAGTCCTGCGGCTGTGCGTAGACGTAGCTGAGCACAACGGAGCGGATCTGCGTCACTGGAACGGATTCGGTGGAAACTTGCGCGACGATTTGCTCGCCGGCCTCGTCGAGCTGCTGGTCGTCCACGTGGGTGATAACCAGCATGTCCTCGGTCAGCACGAGCACGGTGATGTGGCGGCGTACCTCGGCCCGGTCGAAGTGGGTCTCGAGGTGGACCAGGTGGGCCACGCAGTCGCGGCCGTCCAGGGCGTCGGCGACGACGTCGGCCACCAGGCGGGGATAGAAACCAGCCTGCTGGAGGGCGCCTTCCAGGCTCTGGCCCTGCGCGCTGTGGTCGTGCAGGCCTTGGTGCTGCCCGTGGCGGCCGGGGACGGACGCCTGGGGCTGGGATGCTGGAGGCTGGGAGCTCATGGCTTCCATTTTCACAGATCGGCCGGGGACTTGCTAACTGCTCCGCCGGTGCTGCGGGGCGGGACCCTGCTGCTGCGCGGCGGCGGGCGTCGTTAGCTGCGCATGGCGCGCCGGGCCGTGTCGGTGCGCTGGGCGGCGTTGGCAATGCGGACGTCGGCGGCCAGGATCACGGCACCGTCGGGACCGGCCAGGACCGGGTTGAACTCCACCAGGGCGATCTCCGGGTGGTTGTCCTTGAGCCGGGTGAGGCGGGCAGCCAGGTCTTCGAGCGCGGCGGCGTCGACGGCGGGCAGTCCCTGGTAGCCGAACAGCTTGCGGGCGGCGCGGGGCGCGCGGATGAAGTCGCGGAGGTCGGCGCCGGAGAGCGGCGGCACGCGGTGGGCCCAGTCATCGAGCAGGTTGACGGCGTCGCCGGCCAGCCCGAAGGAAACCACCGGGCCCAGCAGCGGGTCCTCGATGGCGCGGAAGGTGCAGGCCTGCCCAACCGGGGCCATGGACTGCACCTCCAGGGACGGCGCACCGTAGCGCTGCAGCGACTTGCGCATCTGGGCGATGTTGCGGCGCAGCGAATCGGCGTCCTGGATGTCGAGGCGCACCCCGCCGAGGTCGAGGCGGTGCCGCAGCGCCGGGTCCGTGGTCTTCAGCGCCACCGGCCAGCCGAGCCGGTCCGCGGCGGCGACCGCGGCCTCGTCGCTCTCGAAGCCCTCGGAGGCCAGCACCCGGATGCCGTAGCGGCCCAGCAGCTTCGCGGCCGCCGCCGGGTCAAGCCGGACCAACTGGTCGCCACCGACGGGCCGGAGCAGCTCTTCCAGGTCCTCATGGGCGGCTTCGGGATCGCAGCCGTCGGGTTCCACGAAGAGTCCGTGGTCGCGGACCACCCACTCGGCGTAGCGGACCACCGCGGCGAGAGCGGCGACGGCGGCCCCCGGGTTGGAGTAGCAGGGCACCGCGGCGGCCGGTACGAGCGCCGCGTCCGGTTCAAGCGCCGCGTCCGCGGATCCGACCATGCCCTCGACGTAGATGGAGGGGTCCAGGATGCCGGTGAACGCCGCCACCACGGGTTTCCCGGCGGCCGCGGAGCATTCGGCCAGCACCGCGCCGATTTTTTCGACCGTGAGCCCCCGGGCCGGCAGCAGGGCGACCACGACGGCATGCACCGACTCGCTGGTCAGCGTCTCCTGCAGGCTGTGCCGCAGCGCCGGCAGCGCCCGGGACATGCCGGCATCCAGGTCGACGTCGACGACGATGCGTTCCACGCCCAGCCCGGCCGCGGCCGCACGGTCCGCCACCACCTTGCCGAGGGCGCCGGAGTTGCTGAACACGGCCACACCGGGTCCCTTCGGCAGCGGCTGGCTGGAGACAATCTGGGCCACGTCCATCAGCTCTTCGATGGTCTCCACCCGGATCACCCCGGCCTGGCGCATCATCGCGTCCAAAGCCTCGGGCGGCGCCTGTGTGGTGCGCACGGAGTGGCCCGGCGGCAGGTTCAGTCCCATGGCGTCGGATTTAGCCACGATCACCGGCTTGGTCCGGGCAAGCCGCCGTGCCAGCCGCGAGAACTTGCGCGGGTTGCCGATGGATTCAAGGTAGAGCCCGACGGCGGTGGTGTCGGCGTCGTCCTCCCAGAACTGCATCATGTCGTTGCCGGACACGTCGGCGCGGTTGCCGGCGGAGAGGAACGTGGACAGGCCCACCCGGCGGCGGCTGGAGGCGGCATAGAGCGAGACGCCGATCGCCGCGGACTGGCTGAACAGGCCCAGGGCGCCGCGGCGGGCCAGCGACGGCGCCATCGAGGCGTTGAGCGACACGGCGGGGTTGGTGTTGACGATCCCGAGTGACGCCGGGCCGATCACGCGCATGCCGTTGGCGCGGGCCTGGCGGACCAGTTCGCGCTGCCGGACGAGGCCGCGTTCGCCGTCGTCCGCGTAGCCGGCGGTGGCCAGCACGATCCCCTTGACCCCGGCCTCGCCGCACTCCTGGACCACCTTGGGGACCTCGTCGTAGGGCACCGCGATGATGGCGAGCTTGACCGGGCCGGGAACCTCGGAGAGCCTGGCGAAGGACAGCATGCCGGCCAGTTCCATGGCTTCGGGGTTGATCGCATAGACCGGGCCGGTGAAGCGGCCCTCGATGATGTGCTCCAGCAACTGGTAGCCCACGGTGCCCCAGTGGCGGCTGGCCCCGATCACCGCCACCGAGTCCGGGGCCAGGAGTTCCTGGATGCTGCGCGCCTCGGCACGGTGTTCACGGGACTCCATCACGGCACGGGACTTGTCCGTCGGGTCGATGTTGAACTCCAGGCTCACGACGCCGTCGTCGAAGTGGCGTTTGACGTCGTAGCCGGCGTCCGAGAAGACCATCAGCATCTTGCGGTTCTCCGGGAGCACCTCGGCGCTGAACTTGCGGATCCCGTTCTCGCGGGCCGCGGCGGCCAGGTGTTCGAGCAGGATGGAGCCGATACCGCGGCCCTGGTGGGCGTCGGCGATGTTGAAGGCCACCTCCGCTTCTTCCGGGTCCCCGAGCCGGTCGTAGCGGCCGATGCCCAGGATCTCGCCGCCGATGGTGATCACCAGGGCCACCCGGTCCTTGTAATCGACCTCGGTGAAACGCTTGAGTTCCTTGGCGGAAAGCCTGGACTTGAAGGCGAAGAAGCGCATGTAGATCGAGGTCTGCGACTGCCCCACGTGGAAGGCCTGCACGGCGTCGGCGTCGGCCGGGTGGATGGGGCGAAGGTGGGCCGTTCCGCCGTCGCGCAGCACGACATCGGCTTCCCAATGTTCCGGATATACGCCGTCTGCGGGCTGATCCACCATAGGCTTAGCCTAGTCACTAACTTTCGCAGCACACGCTCAGCACCCCGCAGAAGGACCCACCAGCCTTATGGCACGCCGCCAAACCACGCCCCCGGCAGGGAAAGCCAACCAGGATTCCGCAGCGGACTTTGTCGAGAACATCGTCGACATCGACGTCACTTCCGAAATGGAAGGCTCGTTCCTGGAGTACGCCTATTCGGTCATCTATTCCCGGGCGTTGCCTGATGCCCGGGACGGCCTCAAACCGGTGCAGCGGCGCATCCTGTACATGATGAGCGAGATGGGCCTGCGCCCGGACCGCGGCCACGTCAAGAGCGCCCGGGTGGTGGGCGAGGTGATGGGCAAGCTGCACCCGCACGGTGACTCCGCCATCTACGACGCCATGGTCCGGATGGCGCAGGACTTCTCCCTGCGGCTGCCCCTGATCGACGGCCACGGCAACTTCGGCTCGCTCGACGACGGCCCGGCCGCCCCGCGGTACACCGAGGCGCGGCTGGCGGCGGCGGCGTTGACCCTGACCGACCACCTCGACGAAGACGTCGTCGATTTCGTCCCCAACTACGACAACCAACTCACCCAGCCGGAGGTGCTGCCGGCCGCTTTCCCGAACCTTTTGGTCAACGGCGCCACCGGCATCGCCGTGGGCATGGCCACCAACATGGCCCCGCACAACCTGGCCGAAGTAGTGGCGGCAGCGCGGCACCTGATTGCGCAGCCGGACGCCACGCTCGAGGACATCATGAAGTTCGTCCCCGGCCCGGACCTGCCCACCGGCGGCCGGATTGTAGGCCTCGACGGCATCCGCGACGCCTACGCCACCGGACGCGGCTCCTTCAAGAC
>NZ_JBFRFD010000062.1:0-10067 GCF_052114645.1 Arthrobacter sp. 2YAF22_2 | reverse complement strand
GCCCGGGCTGCTTCCGACTATAGACGCCGGCAGCGCGACGCTCCGGGCGCGGGACTCCTGCACCCGCCCGGGGGCGAAGGTATCAGCTTGGACACATCCTGCTGCCGTGGCCCGGTTCCTCCCGTGTCCGGCCAAAAATGTCCGTATGGTTAAGCGGGGCTGGTGCCCGGCGAGATGATGGCGGCACGGACCTCACTGCAGGCTGGATTGGAGAGGCGAAGTGGAAGACCCGACAACGATCGCCATGAACCTGACCTTTTTCGGCACCCTCGCCGCCGGCCTTGTGTTGTTCCTCGGGGTTTTCGCCGCTTTTGTCATCACTCTGCTGCTGGCCGGCGTCGGACGGCTGCTGGCCATGGCCGCCACCGCCCTGTTCCAGGCCCGCGCGTCCGACCGCGGCACAGCCCGCGACAAGACCGCGAAGCCGGCCACGTCCGCCGGAACGGCGCGGCCCGCCGGAGCGGCGCGGCCCGCCAAACCGGCCCGCAAGGCACCCCAGCTCTCCCCCGACTGGGCCGCCGCCGTCGCACGCGCCGACGAACGCGCCAGCGCTCGGGCCAGGGCGGAAGCCGCGCCGGAAGTCAGGGTGTCCGTCCGCGAACTGCCCAGCCCGAAGGCGCCGGCCCGCGAGATCAAGGAAGTCGGGCCCTTGGTCGAGTCCGCGACCGACCGCAACGGCAATCTCACGTCCGCGCCGCGCGCCTTCGCGAAGCCACAGCTTCCGGCGAGCCCGGTTCTGGACACCGGTTCGCTCACCACGCTCAAGCACCAGCCGGGGCAGCAGGTCCAGCCGCGGGACCAGCAGCGCAAGGCCAGCTAAGCCCTTACCCCGGACGGTCATCTGGGCTACGTTGGAACCCATGGAATTCAGATACCTCGGGCACAGCGGCTTCAAAATTTCGGAAATCACCTTCGGCAACTGGCTCACCCACGGCTCGCAGGTGGAGAACGACGTCGCCACCCAGTGCGTGCGGGCGGCGCTTGACGCCGGCATCAGCAGCTTCGACACGGCGGACGTCTACGCCAACACGGCGGCCGAGACGGTCCTCGGTGAGGCGCTGAAGGACGAGCGGCGCGAGTCGCTGGAAATCTTCACCAAGGTCTTCGGACCCACCGGACCCAAGGGCCACAACGACCTTGGGCTCTCCCGCAAACACATCATGGAATCCATCAACGGCTCCCTGTCCCGGTTGCAGACGGACTACGTTGACCTCTACCAGGCGCACCGCTACGACTTCGAGACGCCGCTGGAAGAGACCATGCAGGCGTTCGCCGACATCGTGCGGCAAGGCAAGGCGTTGTACATCGGCGTCAGTGAGTGGACGGCGAACCAGATCCGCGACGGCCACGCCCTCGCCAAGGACCTCGGCTTCCAGCTGATCTCCAACCAGCCCCAGTACTCCATGCTGTGGCGGGTCATCGAGGCCGAGGTGGTTCCGACCTCGGAGGAGCTCGGACTCTCCCAGATCGTCTGGTCACCGATGGCCCAAGGCGTGCTCAGCGGCAAGTACCACCCTGGCAAAGCCGCTCCCCAGGGAAGCCGCGCCACCGATGCCAAGGGTGGCGCCCGGATGATCGAGCGCTGGATGTCCGATGAGGTCCTTACCGGAGTGCAGCAGCTCAAGCCGATCGCGGAGGAGGCCGGGCTGACCATGGCCCAGCTGAGTCTCGCATGGGTGCTGCAAAACAAGAATGTGGCCTCGGCCATCATGGGAGCCTCCCGCCCGGAGCAGATTGCCGGCAACGTGGCYGCAGCCGGTGTGAAGTTGGACCCGGCGATCATGGACAAGATCGACGCCGCCATCGGTTCCCTCGCCGAACGCGACCCGGCACAGACCAAGTCTCCCGCCTCCCGCGAGGCCTAGCCATGGCGAAGCTGCCGGAACTCGCCGTCACCGGATCCACCGGACAGCTCGGTGGCCAGCTGGCACGCCTGCTGGCGGCCGCGGGCGGCGCCCAGCGGCTGCTGGTTCGCGACACCGGCCGCACCCCGGACCTCGAGGGCGCCGTTCCCGTGGCGGTCAGCTACGCCGACGCGGCACAGGCCCGGGAGTCGCTGGCCGGGGTGAAAACCTTGTTTATGGTCTCCGCCGCCGAGGCTGAGGACCGCCTGCAACAGCACTACACCTTCGTCGACGCCGCCGCCGAAGCCGGGGTGCAGCATATTGTCTACACCTCGTTCTTCGGTGCCGCGCCTGAGTGCACGTTTACGCTGGGGCGGGACCACTATGCCACCGAGGAACGGATCAAGGCCTCAGGGATGGACTACACCATCCTGCGGGACAACTTCTATCTGGACTTCCTCCCGTTGTTGGCCGGCGAGGACGGCGTGATCCGCGGCCCCGCCGGGGATGGCGTCATGGCGGCCGTCGCCCGGGCCGACATCGCACGCTCCGCCCTGACGGTGCTGGGCGACCCTGCACTCCACGTGGGCCGGAGCTATGACCTGACCGGCCCGGAAGACATTTCCCTGGCCGCGGCCGCGGAGCTGCTGACCGCCGGGACCGGCCGCACCGTCACCTACCGGAACGAGACCCTTGAGGAGGCTTACGCCTCCCGGGAACAATACGGCGCGCCGCCGTGGCAAGTGGACGCCTGGGTCAGCACCTACACCGCCATCGCCGCCGGCGAACTGGCCGGCCCGACGTCGGCCGTCCACGAGCTCACCGGCCGGGAACCGCGGGGACTTGCGGACTTCCTGGCCGGGGCCCACACCATCTAGGCGGCGGCTGCGGGGCTGGCCCAGTATTGACGGCTTCCGGGGCGCGGCGTAGACCTGAAGACGGTGACACCGGTCCAAAACCGGGCTGGTCCGGAACAGAATCGCAGTCCAATGACCGAACAACTGCCCAAGCAACTGTCCCTGCACACCCCGGCCGGCCCGACTGGTCTTACCGCGAACCGGCCGACACCGAAGCCGGCGCCGCACCCCGGTGAGCCCAGCCACGGACCGCTCACGGCCGAAGAGTTGCAGCTGGCCGTTCGGAATCATTCGATGCCGCTCGAGGCCTTGCGAAACGACGTGACACCGCCGGGACTGCACTATCTCCTCGACCACTTCGATATCCCGGCCACCGACGGGGAGTCCTGGCATCTGAGGTTGGGCGGGGCAGTGCGGCAGTCGCTGGAACTGAACCTCCGGGCGCTCCGCCGGGCGCCGAGCATCAGCGTCCCGGTCACGCTGGAGTGCGCCGGCAACGGCCGCTCCCTGCTGAAGCCGCGGCCGTTGAGCCAGCCTTGGACGCTGGAGGGTGTCGGTACCGCCGTCTGGACCGGGGTCCCACTGGCTTACCTGCTAACCCGGGCCGGCGTGGACGACGACGCCGTGGAGGTCTCGTTCACCGGGGCCGACGCCGGGATCCAGGGCGGGCTGCTCCAGCAGTATGCGCGCAGCCTGCCGRTCGACCAGGCGCTGCGCCCCGACGTCGTGCTGGCGTACCGGATGAACGGCACCGAACTGCCACCGCAACACGGCTACCCGCTGCGGCTCGTGGTGCCCGGCTGGTACGGGATGGCGAGCGTCAAGTGGCTCTCCTCGATCAAGGTATTGACCAAGCCGTTCGATGGTTTCCAACAGTCCGTCGCGTACCGCTACCAGCAGGACGCGGACGACGCCGGCACCCCGGTCACCTGGATGAAGGTGCGTTCGTTGATGGTCCCGCCGGGGGTTCCGGACTTTTTCAGCCGGAACCGCTTCCTGCCCGCAGGGCCCGTGATGCTTACGGGCCGGGCTTGGTCCGGCCAGGGCGACGTCCTGCGGGTCGAGGTTGGGATCGACGACAAATGGGTGCCGGCGCAATTGAACCATCCGGCAGCTCCGTTCGCCTGGTCCGCCTGGTCGACGCCGTGGGTGGCGGACCCGGGGCAGCACGAACTGTCCTGCCGGGCCACGGACGCCAGCGGCGCCACCCAGCCGCTTGAACCGGTCTGGAACTACCAAGGCATGGGCAACAACATGGTGCAACGGATCCAGGTCACCGTGGAAGAGGCGGCCTAGGCGCGGGGGGTCAGCCCGGTACCGCGGGGGCTTCAGCGGCCGCGCCGCAGGTGCTCGGCATTCAGTGCGTCGAGTTGTTCGTCGGTCAGGTCATCGAAGCCGCGGGCCTCGCGCTTGTCACTGCGGGAAAACCGCATGAACATCAGGATGATCAGCGGCAGGTCGACAATCTCGCAGATGAACCACAGGAGGTCTCCCGCCAATTGCTGGTCACGCAGTGGATCCGGAAACCAGGCCAGGGTCGACTGCCGGGTGGTGATGTGGTCGAGGACCTGGCCGTTCAGCCGCAACAGGATGCCGGGCACGGCGTCGACCAGTAACTCAATGAAGACGAACAAGATCTCAAGGGTGATGAACGCGCTGGACCGGTGGAAGTCCGCTTCTTCGATGATCGGGAGCGCCATCAGCAGGCCCAGCACCGGTATCCCGACGGTCAGGAGCGCCTCGGCCAACGGATTCGTGCGCAGGGTGTAGAACGCCGGGGTCAGAAACGTGGAAAAGAGCGCCAGCCCCAGCAACGGCGCCACCATGGAGTTGCTCACGAGCCGGACGAGGCGGTTGGAGAGCACGCCGTCCAGCCGTGCGATGCCCGACGGCGAAAGCGCTGCACGGGCCAGGGACAGCGGCTTCCCCAGGCCGATCAGGAGGGGGACCACGAAGAGCATCAGCGTTATTTTCAGGGTGAACGCCCAACGCAGCTGGGCGCTGTAGACGCCGGTGAAACCGCAGGTGAGAACCGTCAGGGCGCCCAGGCCGAGGACGTAGAAGGCCAAGGTCCGCCAGAGTGGCCAACGGCGCCCCTTGGCAGCCACGGACTTGAGCGCGAGTCCGTACAGCACACCGGAGGCCACGATGACCGCCAGCGCGGTCCAATCGAATTGCCAGGCGGTAAGAACGGCGTCAAGGGGCGGCATCGGCCTAGGATAGCCGCTCTTGCTTGGAGCACGCCCGGAACGTCATGGCCCGGCACGTCACTCCGCGGGCCGTCCCGGTGCAGCCGGGGGCTCCGGTGACGCCTGCTCGATGAGGGCGGCGATGTGCTCAAGAAGGTAGTGCTGCCCGGCCACCGTCGGGTGGTCGCCGTCCGGGCCGATCAACTCTTCGACGTCGTCGCTGATCCAGCCTTCCGCAATCGGATCGACAAATTCGGCGCCGGCCCCCTGCGCCGCGGACTTGAGCTGTCCGCGGATGTCCAGCAGCCCCGGATCAGGATCGCCGGAATACGACGGCGGACCGACGACGATGATCTTCGCGGCCGGCGCGAGGGCCTCAGCGTGCGTGATCGCTGCCGAGGCGGCATCGCCGACGTCGCCCGTGGCGTAGCCGAGGTCGTTTTCTGAGCCGAAAAAGACGACGACGCCGGTCCCCGCGGTGACGAACTGGTTCACCTGGGTCCCGAACGTGCCGTCTGAATCCCCGGGCCTGACATAGCCGCTGCCGTTCTCCGCAGCGTTGACCACCTGCACTCCGGCGAAGACCGGGTCGGCCCGGAGCAGGGCCGGCCAGGCCTGCGCCGGCGAGGTGCCGTGTCCGGTGCTCAGCGAGTCCCCGACAACCACAACCCGCGCCGACGGAGCTGCCGTAACCGCCGGCTGCTGCGCGCTGGCCGCCGCCATCGGCACCAGGCAAAGCAACACCCCCGCCTCGGCAAGCCGGCGGTGGCGCACTCGGAGCGACGCGCTGGTCCGCATGGTTCCGCCTCCTGCCGCGGATTGGCGGGTGCCGGTTCGGCACCCTTATCAAGCCATTGTCCCCCCTTGGATGTTTCATCGGTATTGCCCGGAGCTGACCGGCAGCCGGAAAAGCTCAGTAATCCACGATTGCGCCGCTGGAGATGTTGATGGTGGCGTCGGTGATGGCGCCGGCTTTTTCCGAGGCGATGAAGCTCGCCACGTTGCCGACGTCCGCCAAGGTAGCGGTGCGGTTCAGGTGGGCGGTCTGTGCGATCTCCTTCACGATTTCTTCCCGGCCCTCCGCTTGCCAGGGGATGGTCTCGATGATGCCGCCGGAGACCATCGTGACGACGCGCACGCCGAATTTCCCCAGCTCCAGTGCCCACTGCCGTCGCTGGCCCTCCATCGCATCCAGCGCGACTTTGAAACCGCCGAGCCCCGGCAGCGTCTGCGGGYCGGAGCCGCCGAACATCAACACGACGCCGGACTTTTGTTTGACCATGTAGCCGGCCGCGGCCCGGGTGGTCAGAAAGTGGGTGCGGGCGGCCAGCGTGATCGGCTGGGTAAAGTCGTTCGCATCGATTTCCATCAGCGGCTGCTGGATGTCGCCAAAGGAAATGACGTTGACGGAAATGTCGATCCGCTTGGTCTTCTTGGCCACCGCGTCGACAAACGCGTCCACTTGCTCCTCATCCAGGGCGTCGACGACAGCGATTTCCGCCCGGCCGCCGTCCTGCCGGATGTCCCGGGCGACCTTTTCCAGGCGCGATTCAGTCCGGCCGGCGAGATGAACAGTGGCGCCCTCCGCGGCGAAGGCCCGTGATACCGCTCCGCCGATCGCACCGCCGGCCCCGTAGACCAGCGCAGTCTTGCCCTGCAGCAGGCCGCCAGCCGGCATCTGGTTAGTAAGCATCGATCCCTGCCTCCCGCCGCGGGTGGTGAATTCCCTCAACTATGTTCTCGCCAGGGTTCGGTGGCAAGGGGAAGTCAGCCCACGCGCCGGGTCAGGGTTGAGGCGGTGCCGGCTCCGGGGGAACTGACGCGGAGGGACCGCCGATGCCGTAGAAGCCCGGCGGCTGATCCTGCGGACCTACGGCGGGGCCCGGCTGGCCGTAGGCGGGGGCGATAGGCGGCCCCGCCGTCGTAACCGGCTCGCGGTCTCCGGGGTCAGTCGGCCCCATGTCCAGGTGGAACGGCGGATATTCATCCCGCATCAGCGCCACATACGTGATGACGCGGTAGATCCAGCGGTTCAGGCCCAGCAGCAGGTCGAACAGACCGCGCCAGTACTGGCCGGTGAAGAGCAGGATCACACCGGCGATGAGCACCAGCAGCCCGATCAGGGAGATGCCGGCGTTCTGCTGAACCCACTGCCCGTCGACCCGGTAACCGTCGGCGCCCCAGCCGCGCGTGGTCCCGGTGAGGATGCCGACAATCAGCAGGTGCGGGATGGCCAGCAGCCAGGACTTCACCAGCACCAGTCCGTGGGAGAGCTTTTCCGGGTAGTCGACGTCGAAATCCGCCGGATAGCCGGTGCGGGCGAGTGTGAACGGCGGGTACTGGTCCGTCCCGAGGGCCGAGTAGGAATAGAAGGCCACCCGCCAGTTCCAGCGGATCACGCCCACATTGAAGTTGAACAGCGAGCGCGGATAGCGGCCGGTGAACAGGATCGCGAACCCGGCCACGATGGTGGTGACCACGAAAGCGAACCACAGAAAGAACAGCACAATGAAGTGCGGGATGGCCAGGAACCACTTGACCAGCCAGAGCCAGCGGGACAGTTGCGGGTCCAGATAGCCGCTGAGCCGCGCCGGATAGACGTAGCCGCCGGGCGGGGCGGCTGCGGCCAGGGAACCGGCCGCGGCCGGAGCCTGTGCGTACGGCTGCCCCGGAGCCGGGGTCCCTGCCTGGGGTTGCCCGGGATGCGGTTGCTGCCCGGGTCCCTCCGGCGGGCCGCCGCGGCCCAGCCCGGCCGCACCAGCCACGATCAGCGGCACGCCGACGGCCAACAGCACAACGCCGCCGATCAGCAGCCCGAGGAACACCGGCCACAGCAGGTCGGAGCGGGCGCCGCCGCGCAGATCCACGGAGACCGGGCTGCTCGCATCCGCGTTCATGATCACCACAGCCCAGTTCCCGGAGCGCAGGTCCCATTTGAGTTCCTGGGTGCCGGGACCGGCCGCTGACGCCGTCCAGAATTTCTGGTCGGCTGGCCGGGCGGGCGGTTTCGTGCCGGCAACGTCACGGTATTGAACCCGGAAGGGCGAAAAGCGGACCTCGGTGAGCTCGGAGTGCTTGACGTCGCTGAGGTACGTCGCGACGTCAGCCTGCGGTGCGATGCCGATGAAGATCTGCTGCGCGGAGTCGGCGGCCGACCCCCGCAGCAACACGCTGCCCGCCATCGCGGCCGGGTCCACGCCGGAGGGACCGGCGTCGATCATGACGTTTAGCCGCGGCGACGTCAGGGCGTAAGAGTCCACGGTGTAGCGCTCGGACGGTGTGGTGAAGAATCCGCCGTCGCGCTGCTGATAGTTGGCCCAGCCGGTGAAGCCGGCCCCGGCCAGGAGTCCCAGGCCCAGCAACGCAGCGAGCGTGCCGAGCACCAGCATAACTATCCGGCCCGGTCTCATGGCCGACCCGACGCCCCCTGCGGCGGTGTCTCCCGCGGTCCCGCCTGGTCGGTCTTCACGCGCTGATGACCACTTTCAGGGCCTTCGTTTCCGCGGCGCGGGCAAAGGTGTCGTAAGCGTCCAGGAACTGGTCGAAAGTGAAATGGTGGGTCGCGAACTTCTCGGCCGGCACCTTGTTCTGGGCCACCAGCTTGAGCAGCATCGGGGTGGTGTTGGCGTTGACCAAGCCCATGCTGATGTTGATGTTTTGGATCCATAGGTCTTCGACGTGCAGTTCCACCGACTTGCCGTGCACTCCCACGTTGGCCACGTTGCCGCCGGGGCGGACAATCTGGGTACACATGCTGAAGGTGGCCGGGATGCCGACCGCCTCGATGGCCACGTCAACGCCCTGCCCGTCGGTGAGGGCCAGGACCTGGTCCTTCCAGTCGGCATCGCCGGAGAGCACGACGTCGGTAGCGCCGAACTCGCGGGATTTCTCCAGCCGGTTGGCGTCAAGGTCGATGGCGATGATGGTGGCTGCGCCGTAAAGGCCGGCGGTGGCGATGGCGGCCAGACCGACCGGGCCCGCACCGACCACGGCCACAGTGTCGCCGGGCTTGACCCGCCCGTACTGCACGCCGATCTCAAACCCGGTGGGGAGGATGTCGGACAGCATGACTGCCCGCTCGTCGCTGACGCCTTCAGGCAGCAGGTGGAGCGAGTTTTCGGCGTAGGGGACGCGGACATATTCGGCCTGGGTGCCGTCAATCAGGTGGCCGAAGACCCAGCCGATTCCCGATTGGCCTTCGTCGCCCATGCAGTGCGAATAGAGGCCAGTCTTGCAGTTCGCGCAGTGTCCGCAGGATTTGATGCAGGAAATGATGACCCGGTCGCCGACTTTGAGACCGGTCACGGAGGATCCTGTTTCGGTGATGGTTCCCACGCCTTCGTGGCCGAGAATCCGGCCCGTGGTGACGGCGGGGACGTCACCCTTGAGGATGTGGAGGTCGGTGCCGCAGATGGTGGTGGTGTCCACCTTGACGATCACGTCAGTGGGGTTCTGGATCTTCGGATCAGGGACATCCGTCCAGGACTTCTGGCCCGGACCGCCGTATACGAGGGCTTTCATGCAAGTTCCTTTGCTCTTAGGATGACCGGCGGATCGACAATCCGCAGGCGGCACGGGGTGACCGAGGAGTCGATGCCGGACGAAACGATGGCCCGGCGGGCATGCTCGCGGAGTTCCTCGAAGGCCGCCTCGGTGACCCGGGCGTGGGCGAGATCCACGACGAGCTCGTAGCCGGCGAGTTTAGTGGCGACGCGGCGGCAGACGACATACAGGGCACGGATGTTCTCGGTCGTGACGACGCCGCGCACCTCCACCCGGGCGCACTCTCCGATGGGGTCGATCCGGATGACAACTTTGATACGCGGATCGCCGTGGGAGGGGTGCGCGTGGTACGACCGGGCACGGCTGGCGTGGTTCAGATGGCGCAAGTTGCTCATACGGCATCAGAACTCGGGTGTGGTTCTGGCCAGCCGCGCTGCAAGTGCGACAGAGGTTGAGTTTGTGGACGGTGTGCTGCGAACAAGAATCGAATGCTCATGGTGGCCTGTGTCCTGCCTTTCCTACCCAAGCTGGAAAGTGCAACAGCCTTTTCCCCACTCCAGGTCCTAGCGAGACCGATACTTCGAGCGGAACGGTTCATCCCCCAATTACCGTGCAGGAACCGCCCCAACTCCAGAATGGCTTCGCCGCCATTGACAGGCAAGGGGGCTTAAGTC
>NZ_JBFRFD010000061.1:0-10178 GCF_052114645.1 Arthrobacter sp. 2YAF22_2 | reverse complement strand
GTTCGGTGGGGGACACCGTCGTGCACCAGCTTGGCTGGCGGGACTACGCCGTGCTGAATGCAGGCGCAACGATGCCGGCCCGCACCGACCTGGCACCGGCGTCTGCCTTCCTCGGCGCGCTCGGGATGACCGGCCTGACGGCGTACACCGGGCTGCTCAAGGTCGCGGAATTCAAGCCCGGCGACGCCGTTTTCGTCTCCGGTGCGGCCGGAGCCGTGGGCTCCCTCGTGGGCCAGATCGCGAAGGCCAAGGGAGCCTCACGGGTGATCGGAAGTGCCGGCACCCCGGAAAAGGTCGCCCGGCTGCTGGAACTGGGCTTCGACGCCGCCTTCAACTATCACGACGGGCCCGTCCGTGAACTGTTGCAGCAGGCTGCGGGGGAGCAGGGCATTGATGTCTACTTCGACAACGTCGGCGGCGAGCACCTGGAGGCCGCGCTTTCGGTGCTGAACGTTGGCGGACGGGTCGCCATGTGCGGCGCCATCGCGCAGTACAACTCCACCGAGGCACCGGCCGGACCCCGCAACCTTGCGTTGGCCATCGGCAAGCAGCTCACCCTCCGCGGCTTCCTGGTCAGCGGTCAGCAGCAGCACGCGGCCGAGTTCGCCGGTCAGATGGCTGCGTGGCTGGCCGACGGCACAGTCCGCTACGACGAGACAGTGGTAGACGGGCTGGAGAACGCGCCGCAGGCCTTCATCGACCTGCTGGAGGGCGCCAACACCGGAAAGATGCTCGTCCGGCTCTGACCGGACTCCCGCAGCAACCCTTGAGGCCCCGATGTCTGCGATTTCGGGGCCTCAAGCGTGTTTCCGCACAGTAGGGCATACCGCTTGGTAACAAGTTCTCAACAATCTGGGAAATGGCTGTGAAGTGTGTTACTCGACGTGTTCCGGGCCACTAAAGTGGCTTGCATCCGTGCGCCTCGGCGCAGTGCTGCGAATCCGTCAGTGACAACAGTGTTTCGGGGGAAAACCGGAAGCAGACTCATTGGACTCGACGCAGCGCTTATCTCTTTCTTCCTGGAGGAACTTTGAAGAACTCACTGCGCGCAACCTTCAAGCGCGGTTCAATGGCCGGTGTCGCCACCGCGGGCGCGGCCGCCCTGCTGCTCACCGGGTGCGGTGCCGCCCCGACCTCGCCGGCTGCTTCCGGCTCGGCGACGAAATCGGACTACACCGCGTGCATGGTGTCCGACTCCGGCGGATTCGACGACAAGTCGTTCAACCAGTCCGGTTACGAAGGTTTGCAGCAGTCCGTCAAGGATCTCGGCATCCAGGAGAAGCACGTCCAGTCCAAGGCTGACACTGACTACGATCCGAACCTGCGCTCCATGGTGCAGCAGGGCTGCAAGCTCACCGTGACGGTCGGGTTCCTGCTCGGCGACGCCACGAAGTCCATCGCGACGGCCAACCCGAACAGCCACTTCGCGATCATCGACTACAACGACCCCACATTCCCCAAGAACGTCAAGCCGATCGTCTACGACACGGCCCAGGCTGCGTTCCTGGCCGGCTACCTGGCCGCAGGCACCACCAAGACCGGCAAGGTCGCCACCTTTGGCGGCATCAACATCCCCACCGTCACCATCTTCATGGACGGCTTCGCCGACGGCGTGAAGTACTACAACCAGAAGAAGAGCAAGAACGTCCAGCTCCTCGGCTGGGACAAGGACAAGCAGGACGGCACCTTCGTCGGTGACTTCAAGCAGGTCGACAAGGGCAAGGTCCTGACCCAGGGCTTCCTGGACCAGGGTGCCGACATCGTCCTGCCGGTGGCCGGACCGGTCGGCGGCGGCGCAGGCAGCGCGATCCTGGACGCCAAGGCCAAGGGCAAGGACGCCAAGCTGATCTGGGTTGACTCCGATGGCTACCTCACCGCCGCGGAGTACAAGTCCGTGATCCTCTCCTCCGTCCAGAAGACCATGTCCACCGCTGTGGAGTCGGTCATCAAGGACGATAAGGACGGCAAGTTCGACGCCGCTCCCTACATCGGAACCCTCGAAAACGGCGGCGTGGCCCTGGCCCCGTTCCACGATCTCGATTCCGCTGTTCCGGCAGACCTCAAGAGCGAACTGGACCAGCTCAAGAAGGACATCATCTCCGGTAACGTCAAGGTCGAGTCGAAGTCCAGCCCGACCAAGTAGGCACCGAACCGCGGGGCGCGCTGCCCTTCCGCCGTCACCTCGGCCGAAGGGCAGCGCGTTCTCTTTTGCTGGCCAAGCTGCCCTGCCCGGGTACCGCCAGCAGCGGCCTGCCGGCAGCTTTTTTGCCGGCGGCCTGCCCTGCCCAGGAACCACCCGTAACACTAGGCTGGGATTACCCGCTGCCCCGGCGCCGACAGCGCGCCGGAGCAGATCAATACACACACAGATTGGTTGGGGTTTTGAAACTCGAACTGAAAGGGATCACGAAGCGATTCGGGTCCCTGGTAGCCAATGACCACATCGATTTGGTCGTCGAGCCGGGGCAGGTGCACTGCCTGCTGGGGGAAAACGGCGCAGGGAAATCCACCCTGATGAACGTGCTCTACGGCCTGTACGACCCGACCGAAGGTGAGATCCTGGTCGACGACAAACCCGTCGTGTTCAAGGACCCCGGTGAGGCGATGGCCGCCGGCATCGGCATGGTCCACCAGCACTTCATGCTCATCCCGGTCTTCACCGTGGCCGAGAACGTGGCGCTGGGCAACGAGACCACCAAAGCCGCCGGCCTGCTCAATCTGGACGCCACGCGCGAGAAGATCCGCCGGATCTCGGACCAGTACGGGTTCGACGTCGACCCCGACGCCATGGTGGAGGACCTCCCCGTCGGCGTCCAGCAGCGGGTCGAGATCATCAAGGCCCTGGTCCGCGACGCCGAGGTGCTCATCCTGGATGAACCCACCGCCGTGCTGACGCCGCAGGAGACCGATGAACTCCTGGACATCATCCGGCAGCTGAAGCGGGACGGTAAGTCGATCGTCTTCATTTCCCACAAACTGCGTGAAGTCAAAGCCATCTCGGACACCATCACGGTCATCCGCCGCGGCAAGGTGGTGGGCCAGGCCGACCCGACGGCTTCCGCCACCGAGCTGGCTTCCGCCATGGTCGGCCGCGCGGTGAGCCTGTCCCTGGACAAGGCCCCCGCCAAGACCGGCGAGGTGACCTTCAAGGTCCGGAACCTGACCGTGACCGACCACAACGGCCAGCGCGTCGTCGACGACCTGTCCTTCGACATCGCCAAGGGCGAGGTGCTCGCCATCGCCGGCGTGCAAGGCAACGGCCAGACGGAACTGACCGAGGCCATCCTCGGGGTGCAGCCGCACGTCGCCGGCTCCATCACCCTCGACGGCGAGGAACTGCTGGGCAAGAGCGTCAAGCACGTGCTCGGCGCCGGCGTCGGCTTCGTCCCCGAGGACCGCACCCTGGACGGGCTCGTCGGCACGTTCACCATCTCCGAAAACATGATCCTGGACCTCTACGACAAGGCCCCCTTCGCGCGCGGCGTCGGCATGAAGCCGGGTGTGATCGCGGAAAACGCGGCCAAGAAGGTCGAGGAATTCGACGTCCGCACCCCGTCGGTCTCGGCCGCGGTGGGCACGCTCTCCGGCGGCAACCAGCAGAAGGTCGTCCTGGCCCGCGAACTCTCCCGTCCGCTGCGCCTGTTCATCGCCTCGCAGCCCACCCGCGGGCTCGACGTCGGCTCGATCGAGTTCGTCCACAAGCGCGTGATCGCCGAGCGTGACCACGGCACGCCCGTCATGATCGTCTCCACCGAACTGGACGAAGTGATGCAGTTGGCCGACCGGATCGCGGTGCTCTACCGTGGACGGCTGGTGGGCATCGTTCCCGCCACCACGTCCCGCGACGCCTTGGGCCTGATGATGGCCGGCGTTCCGGCCGCAGAAGCCGAAGCCAGCGCCTCCGCCCACGCCCCCAGCGGCACGACGACGGCGGCGGTTCCGGAGCCTGCCGGCCACGAAGGAGAAACCCATGTCTGAGAAGACAACCCCGGAGCCGGCTGCTCCCGCTCACAAACCCGTAGCAGAACCCGCTGGGCTCGAGGCCCCTGCGCCTACCCCCACCGAGGCCGTGGCCTCGGACGTCGCCCTCGACACCGCCGGCGGCCAGATGCCGCCGTCGGCGGTTCCGGCCGCCACCCAGCGGCGCAGCCGGGACCGGAACGGGGACGGCGGCTCGGTGCTGCACCAGATCTTCACCGGCAACGCCATGGTTTCCGTTCTGTCCGTGCTGCTCGCCATCGTGCTCGGCGGCATCCTGATGGCCGTGACCAATCCCAAGGTCGCGGCCGCGGCAGGCTACTTCTTCGCCCAGCCCGGGGACCTCCTGACCGAGGTCATCCGGCCGTACATTGCGCTGGTGCAAGGCTCGATCTTCAACTGGGCCGGCACCGACCTGGGCGCCCAGTTGTACCCGATCACCGAGACCTTCACGGTTGCCACCCCGCTGATCTGCGCCGGGCTCGGCGTCGCCCTGGCGTTCCGCGCCGGCCTGTTCAACATCGGTGCGCAGGGCCAGATCATCTTCGGTGCGCTCTTCGGCGCCTATGCCGGCTTCGCCTGGCACCTGCCGATCGGGCTGCACCTACTGGTGGTCATCCTCGCCGGCCTGGTCGGCGGCGCGGTCTGGGGCGGCGTCGTGGGCCTGTTGAAGGCCCGCACCGGCGCGCATGAGGTGATCGTGACCATCATGCTCAACTACATCGCCAACTTCCTGCTGCTCTTCCTGCTCACCACCCCGGCGTTCCAGCGCAAGGGATCCACCAACCCCATCTCGCCGTTCCTGGACTCCACCGCGCTGTTCCCGGAACTGCTGGGACCACAGTTCCGCCTGCACGCCGGCTTTCTGGCCGCGATCGTGGCCACCGCGTTCGTCTGGTGGTTGCTGAACCGGTCCACGATCGGCTTCGAGTTCCGGGCCGTCGGGGCGAACCCCAGCGCCGCCCGCACCGCCGGGATCAACGTCGCCCGCAGCACCATCCTGGTGATGGCGATCGCCGGCGCCCTGGCGGGGCTGGCCGGCATCGCCCAGGTGTCCGGTACGGAGAAGTACCTTTCCGGCGGCGTCGCCGCCTCGATCGGCTTTGACGCCATCACGGTGGCACTGCTGGGACGCTCGACGCCGTGGGGAACCTTCTTCGCGGGCCTGCTGTTCGGTGCGTTCCGCGCCGGCGGCGTGGCCATGCAGGCGCAGACGCAGACCCCGATCGACATTGTGCTGGTCATCCAGTCGCTGATCGTGCTGTTCATCGCGGCGCCGCCGCTGGTCCGTGCGATATTCGGACTTACCCCCCGTAAGAAGAAGACCACCAAAAGTGGAACCGTCGGCTCAACCACCGGCGGCGTGAAGAGCGGAGCGGCAGCATGAGCGCCACGACACAATCTCCCGCCAGCAAGCAGCCCGGCACCGGACACGGCGCCAACCGCGCCGGCAACGGCCGGAGCGGCGCCACGGCGGCCACCTCGGAGCTGGTGAGCTGGAAGGCCGGCGTCGGGCTGGGCCTGCTGGCCGTCCTTGGCACGGTCCTGTTCGGCTTCCTGGCCAACACTAAGTCCGCCGGCTTCCGGATCGCCGAGGCACGAGACCCCAGCGCCTCCTCCGCGGCGGCCTGGATCACCCTGGCCGTCGCCCTGGCGGCCGCCGCGTACGTCGGCTACCGGTGGATCAGCCAGCGCCGCGAGGGCGCTCCGGTGGACCGCTGGATTCCCGCGACCACCATCGCCGCCGTCGTCGTCCTTGGCCTTGCCGCCCTGGGCGTCGCCCGGGTAGAGAAGATCACCGTACCCTCGATGGTGCTCGGCTGGATCTGCTCCGTCCTGCTGCTGGCACTGGCCGGGTACGCCTGCTTCCTGACCGTACAGCGGAAGAAGGTCCCGGCGTGGCTGGGCGGCACCTTCGCGGTGGTCTTCCTGGTCGGCTTCATGATCTGGATCGTCGCCGGCGGCCGGGACACCGAACCGTCCATCTCCCTCGGCGGGCTGATGGCCGGTGCGGTGACCCTGGCCGTTCCGCTGGTCTTCGGCTCGCTCTCCGGCGTGCTCTGCGAGCGTGCCGGCGTGGTGAACATCGCCATCGAGGGCCAGCTGCTCCTCGGCGCCTTCTCGGCCGCCGTCGTCGCCACCGTTACGGGCAACGTCTACGTGGGACTCATCTCGGCGGCAGTGGCGGGTGCGCTCGTGTCCCTGGTCCTGGCCGTGGTGAGCATCAAATACCTCGTCAACCAGATCATCGTCGGCGTGGTGCTCAACGTCCTGATCAGCGGCCTCACCAGCTTCCTGTTCTCCACCCTGCTCACGGCCGATCCCGAGCACCTCAACAAGCCCGGCCGGCTGCAGGCGGTCGACATCCCGTTCCTCGCCGACATCCCGATCATCGGACCCATCCTGTTCCATCAGTCGCTGGTGGGCTACCTGATGTACGTCGCCGTGATCGTGGTCTACGTGGGCCTGTTCCACACCAAGTGGGGTCTTCGCGTGCGTGCCGTCGGCGAACACCCGCAGGCGGCGGACACGGTGGGCATCAACGTCAACCGGACCCGCTTCATTAACGTCCTCATGGGCGGGGCGATCGCCGGTATCGGAGGCTCCTTCTTCACCCTGGTCTCGGTGGACGCGTTCAGCAAGGACATGTCCGGCGGCCGCGGCTACATCGCCCTGGCGGCCATGATCTTCGGCCGCTGGAACCCCATCGGGGCGTTCCTGGCCGCGCTGCTGTTCGGCTTCGCCGACAACCTGCAGAGCATCATCACCATCATCGGCTCACCGGTGCCCAGCCAGTTCATGGCAATGCTGCCGTACGCCCTGACCGTGATCGCCGTCGCCGGGCTGGTGGGACGGTCCAGGCCGCCCGCGGCCGACGGCATACCGTACGTCAAGGGCTGAGAGCCATGCGCGAAGAGCAGGCCTTCGGGGCCCCGGGTCCCGGCGTCGCAGGTTCCGGCGCCCCGGCCCCCGGCGTCGACTGGGCGGCCCTGGAGTCCGCCGCGGTCGCGGCGATGAAGAATGCCTATGCACCGTATTCGAGGTTCGCGGTGGGGGCGGCTGCCCTCACCGCGGACGGCCGGATCGTGAGTGGCTGCAACGTCGAGAACGCCAGTTACGGGCTCACGTTGTGCGCCGAATGCGCGCTGGTCGGCAACCTGCACATGACCGGCGGCGGTCTGCTGCGCGCCTTCTATTGCGTGGACGCGGACGGCAGCGTGCTGATGCCGTGCGGCCGCTGCCRGCAGTTGCTCTACGAATTCCGGGCCCCCGACATGGAGCTCATGACCACCCACGGCATCAAGACGATGGACCAGGTGCTGCCCGATGCATTTGGCCCCGAGAACCTGGAGGAAACCCCGTGACACAGACCAGCAGCCGCGCTGACGCGTTTGACGCCGTCGACATCATCCGCATCAAGCGGGACAAAGGCGTCCTCAGCGCCGCACAGATCGACTGGACGATCGACGCCTACACGCGCGGCGCAATCGCCGAGGAACAGATGGCGGCCCTCAACATGGCCATTCTGCTCAACGGAATGGACCGGGCCGAGATTTCCCGCTGGACCGCCGCGATGATCGCCTCCGGCGAGCGGATGGATTTCTCCAGCCTGCGCCGGCCCGACGGCGGCGTGAAAGCCACCACGGACAAGCACTCCACCGGCGGCGTGGGGGACAAGATCACCCTTCCGCTGGCCCCGCTGGTGGCTGTCTTCGGCGTCGCTGTCCCGCAGCTCTCCGGCCGCGGCCTCGGCCACACCGGCGGCACGCTGGACAAACTGGAAGCGATCCCGGGCTGGCGCGCGAACCTGAGCAACGAGGAAATGCTGGCCCAACTGCAGGACGTGGGAGCCGTCATCTGCGCCGCAGGCGCCGGGCTGGCCCCCGCGGACAAGAAGCTTTATGCGCTCCGCGATGTGACCGGCACGGTGGAAGCCATTCCGCTGATCGCCTCCTCGATCATGAGCAAGAAGATCGCCGAGGGCACCGGGTCGCTCGTCCTGGACGTCAAGGTGGGCAGCGGCGCGTTCATGAAGGATGAGGCTCGGGCGCGGGAACTGGCCGAAACCATGGTGGCCCTAGGCAAGGACGCAGGTGTCCACACGGTGGCGCTCCTGACCAACATGAATACGCCTCTGGGCCTCACCGCGGGCAACGCGATCGAGGTCGAGGAATCCGTGGAGGTTCTCGCCGGCGGGGGCCCGGAAGACGTCGTCGAACTGACTGTCCGCCTGGCCGAAGAGATGCTGGCCGGCGCCGGCATCCGCGATGCCGATCCGCGCGCCGCGCTCAAGGACGGCCGGGCCATGGACGTCTGGAACCGGATGATCGAGGCCCAGGGCGGCGACCCGCGGGCGAAGCTCCCCGTCGCCAAGGAATCCGAGACCGTTTACGCGCCGGCCGACGGAGTGCTGGTGGAGCTCGACGCGATGGCCGTGGGTGTCGCGGCCTGGCGTCTTGGCGCCGGCCGCGCCCGCAAGGAGGACCAGGTCCAGGCCGGAGCCGGGGTACGGATGCACGCCAAACCAGGCGCCACGGTCCGCGCCGGCGAGCCGCTGATGACTCTGCTCACGGACACCCCGGAGAAATTCGAGCGGGCCAAAGAGGCGCTCGAACACGCCGCAGTGATCGCACCCGAAGGCTCCCGGCCGGCCCAGCAACTCATCATCGACCGCATCGCCTAGGCGTCCGGCATTAGACTGGCACCAGCATTCCGGGAGAAACCGGGTTCCGCCGTGCGTTAGGAAACCGTGCAGGCAATTAACGACTTCATCCTGGCAGCCGCAGGCCAGCCTTGGGTCCTGTTCCTCGTCTTCGCCTGCTGCCTGATCGACGGGTTTTTTCCGCCGGTCCCGAGCGAATCGGTGGTGGTCGGCCTGGCGGCCGTCGCCGCCTCAGCAGGGGTGCCCGACCCGCTCCTGCTGATCGTGGTGGCCGCCGCCGGCGCCTTTGCCGGAGACAACATCGCCTACCTGATCGGCCGGGCCACCGGAACCGGCCGCTGGGCATGGATGCGCAGGCACCGGGCACAGCGGGCATTCCGGTGGGCGGGCGACGAGCTCCGGAAACGGCCGGCGTCGCTGATCATGGTTGCGCGGTTCGTCCCGATCGGCCGGGTGGCCGTCAACCTGACCGCCGGCGCCACCAACTACGCGCACTCCAGTTTCGTCGGGCTAACGGTCCTGTCCGCCATGCTGTGGTCCGGCTACTCGGTCGCCATCGGTCTCTTCTTCGGCCAGTGGTTCGAGGACAACCACCTGCTGGGCGCCAGCATCGCCATCATCTGCGCCATTGCCCTGGGCATCGCCGTCGACCTCGCCATCAGCAGGCTGCGCGGCATGCTGCCTGAGGAGCTGGCGGCGGACCGGTCAGCGCCGCCAGCCGAGGGGTAGGAACCGTGCCGAGCACGCCGGAGCCGCAGCCGGCGTCATCATGCAGCGCGCGTAGCGCAAGACGCCCCGCGCGTGGGACACTTAGGTGCGATTCATGTCACGTCGGTGCCGTCTGCCTGTGAGTTCCAATCCAGTCCGTCCCGGTTACGTCCCGACCCTTTCAGTTGTCTAGGAGCACAGCCGCGTGGAGTTCATTAATGAGGCCGTGCTCCATGCAGCCGGACAGTGGTGGATCTACCCCGTGCTGCTGGCCTTTTTCTTCGTTGACGGCTTCGCCATGGTGGTCCCCAGCGAGACGCTGATCGTGGCACTGGCCGCCTATTCGCGGCACAGCGGCGAGCCCAACCTGTGGCTGCTCGGCCTGACGGCACTGGTCGGCGCGATCGCCGGCGACAACATGGCCTACCTGCTGGGCCGGAAGATCGGCCTTGAGCGGTTTCGCTGGATGCGCAAGCCGAAGGTGCAACGGGTGTTCGGCTGGGCCCGCTACGAACTTGAGAAACGCGGCGCCGTGCTGATCTTCACGGCCCGCTACATTCCCTGGGGCCGGGTGGCCGTCAACTACGTCGCAGGCACCACGGCCTTCCCGCGCCGCAGGTTCTTCTTCCTGGACGCCTTCGCCTGCTTCACCTGGGTGGTCTACTCGATCGGGATCGGCGTCCTGGCCAGCTCCTTCCCCTGGCTRCACCACAACCCGCTCCTGAGCGCCGGGATCGCCGTCGTGTTTGCGCTTGTCCTGGGCGTTGCCATCGACCACGCCCTGCGGTGGTGGCACAACCGCCTCGGACGGCACGACCAGCCGGCGCCT
>NZ_JBFRFD010000060.1:0-10226 GCF_052114645.1 Arthrobacter sp. 2YAF22_2 | reverse complement strand
GTCCTGCTCTGCTCCCACCACCACCACCTGATCCACAAGGAACACTGGACCATCCAACCCCGCGCCGGCATCCCCTGGTTCATCCCGCCACCCCACCTCGACCCCCGCCAACAACCCAGACGAAACCACTACTTCCGATCATGAAGCGYTGCCAAGCGGCATTGGTGATCCGTGCGGTCGAGTTCCGGAATCCACAACCGCTGGTTTGGAAGACCACACCAACGGTTTCAGGGGCTCCCCGCAGTACCAGGAGTGGCAGGACATTCTGCACAGGTTCTACGAGCCGTTCCCGCTGGTCGAACACTACGAGGCCGTGAACTTCGTCCCTCGCTAGAGCTCACCACCCGGCCGTACCGGGGCCACCCTTGAACGGACCAACGATCTGCGCCGTGATCCAACCGCCGTAGAAGCCGCCCTCTTGGAAGGTCACCTGCTCGCCGTCGACCTCGCAGGAGTCCATGCGAGCCGGGTAGATGGCCACCCGGGTGCTGAGCGCCTCGAAACCGCGGGTTGGGTCGGGGTAGGCCCACCCGGACCGGGGGGCGGTGACGCCGCCGGCCACGACGTCGAAGTAGTGCGCTTCGCCCTTGAACTCGCAATAGCTGGTGCCTTCAACCGGAACGAGTGCACCGGGCGGGAATGAGTCCAACGGCAAGTAGTAGACAGGAGGATGACTCGTCTCCAGGACGCGGACCGCATCGGTGGTGTCGGCAATCACCTGGCCGCCGAGCCGCACGATGACCCGTTCCGTTCGCGGCTCCACCCTGGGCGGCCGCGGGTAGTCCCACACCGATTCTTGACCGGCCTTGGGTTGGACCGGCCGGGGACGTCGAAAGGAGTCCGCAAACCCGTGAGCAGGAGTCATGTCCCCATGGTGCCATCTTTGGTGGGGACACGACCCTGAAGACCGCAGATTTCCCGGTTCGTGGGCCAATCGGACGGGGGTCCTGTGGGCCGGCCAAGACCAAGGCAGGCCTCAGCGGCGGAGATGGTCTTGGCGGCCTTGGAGCCAAATGATCGTTACCCGCGGCCGTGGGGGATCAGGCGGGGCTGGAGACGTCCTCGAGTGCGGTGGCAATCTCCGGCGGCAGCGGCGTCAGCACCGCGTCCATGATTTCCTTCAACTGGACTGGCGTCCGGGCACCCACCACGGCCGTGGCCACTCCGTGTTGGGACAGCAGCCAACTCAGCGACACGTCCAAGGCGGTACGGCCGAGCCCCTTGGCCGCCATCGCCACTGCTTCAACGACGCTCGAGGCGTTGCCTTCGAGGTATGGCTCGACGTAGCTGGCCAGCGTCTGGTGCGCGGCCCGCGAGTCGGCCGGAATGTGCCCGCGGTACTTCCCAGTCAGGACGCCGCGTCCCAGGGGTGCCCACGCCATCAGGCCGAGCCCGGCGTCTTCGAGGGCGGGGATCAATTCGGCTTCGGCCTGGCGCCGCACCAGTGAGTACTCGGCCTGGCAGGCGACCAGCGGGAAACCCGCCACCGCGGCCGCCTTGGCGGTCTGCCAGCCGCTGAAATTGGATACACCGGCGTAGCGTGCCCGGCCGGAGCGCACCGCGAAGTCCAGTGCGGACAGGGTTTCCTCCAGCGGCACGTTCGGATCCCAGGCCTGGGCGAACCAGATGTCCACATAGTCGGTGCCCAGCCGCGCGAGGCTCGCATCGAGGCCGGACAGCATCCCGTTGCGGGACGTGTCGACGCTGTGCCGGCCGCCCGACGTCGTCAGGCCGGCTTTGGTGGAGATCACCACTTCAGAGCGGGCAACGACGTCGCCCAGCATGCCGCCGAGCAAGGCCTCGGCCCTGCCACCGGAGTAGGAAGCCGCGGTGTCGATCAGCGTGCCGCCCCCGTCAACAAAGGCGCGGAGCAGGCCGGATGCATCCTGTTCATCGGTCTCACCGGCCCACGACATGGTGCCAAGGGATAGGGACGAGACTCGCAACCCACTGTTGCCGACATAACGCTGCTGCATGCCTGCAAGCTTACGATGCTCCAGACCCTGCATACCGTAGGGTCTATAAACGTGAACTGGTTAGAAGCGGCCTTTCTGGGCCTTGTGCAGGGACTGACAGAATTCCTCCCCATTTCTTCAAGCGCCCATCTGCGGATCGTGGGGGCCTTCCTGCCCGACGCCGCCGACCCCGGGGCAGCGTTCACCGCCATCACCCAGTTGGGCACCGAGACGGCAGTCATCGTCTACTTCTGGCGTGACATCGTTCGGATTGTGAGGGCCTGGTTCGGCTCCCTGACCGGTAAGGTGTCCCGGCAGGACCCGGACGCGCGGATGGGCTGGCTCGTGATCCTGGGCAGCCTCCCGATCATCGTCCTGGGCCTGCTCTTCCAGGACCAGATTGAATCAGTGCTCCGCAGCCTGTGGGTCGTCGCCACCACGCTGATCGTCTTCGGCATGATCCTCGCGGTCGCGGACGCCGTCGGGCGCCAGGAACGGGACCTCACGCAGCTCACCTACAAGCACGGCATCTTCTTCGGGCTGGCGCAGGCGATGGCATTGATCCCCGGGGTGTCACGCTCCGGCGGCACCATCACCGCCGGCCTGCTGATGGGGTACACCCGCGAAGCCGCGGYGCGGTACTCCTTCCTGCTGGCCATTCCGGCCGTCTTCGGCAGCGGCCTCTACCAGTTGTACAAGGTCGTCTCGAAGGAAGGCATCACCGGCCCCTACGGCCTGCCCGAGACCGGCCTCGCCACCGTGATCGCCTTCGTGGTGGGCTACGTCATCATCGGCTGGTTCCTTCGATACGTCTCCACCAACAGCTACCGGATCTTCGTCTGGTACCGGATCTTCCTCGGCCTCGCGCTCTACTTGCTGCTCGGTTTCAATGTCATCAGCGCCTAGCACTAGGCTTGGGATGTGAAATCCTGGACCTCCCGCCCTGTTCCCCAACTCCCGGGCAGCATGCCCGCGCTGCGACTCTTCGACACCGTCAAGCGCGGCGTCGTCACCCTTGAAGCGACGGGGAACCAGTCCATGTATGTCTGCGGAATCACCCCGTACGACGCCACCCACATGGGGCACGCGGCCAGCTACGTGGCCTTCGATCTGCTCAACCGGGCCTGGCGCGACGGTCGCCAGCAGGTTGCCTACGTGCAGAACGTTACCGACGTCGACGACCCGCTGCTGGAACGGGCGACGGCGACCGGCGTGGACTGGCGAGACCTCGCGGCCAGCCAAATCGAGTTGTTCCAGACCGATATGGAAGCCCTGAACGTGCTGGCGCCGGACAACTACGTGGGTGCCGTCGAAGCGATCCCGCGGATCGTTCCCGCGATCGAGTCGCTCCTGCAGCGCGGCCTGGCCTACGCGGTCGCCGGCGCCGCCGGAGAACCGGACGGCGATATCTATTACGACGTCGAAGCGGCCGGAAAGCACTCGGTCGAGGCGCCCGACGCGTGGACGCTGGGGTCCATCTCCGGGCTCTCCGACGCCGAGATGCTCGAACTGTTCGCCGAGCGCGGCGGCGACCCCGGCCGTGCCGGGAAACGCCAGGCCTTGGACCCGCTACTCTGGCGGGTCGCCCGGGAGGGTGAGCCCAGCTGGCCGGGTGGCGAACTGGGGGAGGGGCGCCCCGGCTGGCACATCGAATGCACCGTAATCGCGCAGCAATATCTGCCCGCGCCGTTCACGGTCCAAGGCGGCGGTTCCGACCTCGTTTTCCCGCACCACGAAATGGGAGCCGGCCATGCCTACTCCCTGACCGGAAAACCGCTGGCGAAGCACTTCGCGCATGCCGGCATGGTGGGCCTCGACGGCGAAAAGATGAGCAAATCCAAGGGGAACCTCGTCCTGGTGTCGAAGCTCCGCGCCGCCGGCGAGGAGCCCGGCGCGATCCGGCTCGCCATCCTGGCACACCACTACCGCAGCGACTGGTCCTGGACCGATGAAGGCTTCGCCGCGGCCAAGGACAGGCTGAAGACGTGGCGTGCCGCCGTCGAGGTGGCCCCCGCAGGGTCGGCCGCCCCTCTCCTGGCGGAGTTGCGGGCAGCTCTCTCGGACGACCTCGATGCCCCGCGTGCACTGGCAGCAGTGGATGCCTGGGCCTTCGAAGCGCTGGCCGCCGTAGCAGGCGGTCCGGCCGGATCAGCCGGATCAGCCGCGGACGCGGCCCTGGTAGGCGACGCCGTCGATGCGTTGCTCGGCGTCGAACTGTAGCTAGGCCTGTCTAAGCGGTAGCCCGGGCTGGGCCCGGGCTACCGTTTAGGGCTTGTCCTTGCCCCGGCGCTTGAGGTAGCGCTCGAATTCCCGCGCGATCGACTCGCCGCTGGCCTCGGGGAGATCCGCGGTGTCCTTGGCTTCCTCCAATTGGCGCACATAGGCGGCGATCTCGGGGTCCTCGGTGGCGAGTTCGTCCACGCCGCGTTCCCACGCGTCGGCGTCTTCGACCAGCTCGTGGGTATCCAGCGGAACCTGCAGCAGTTCCTCGATCCGGTGCAGGAGGGCCAGCTGGGCCTTGGGCGAGGGCGCCTGGGCCACGTAGTGCGGTACGGCCGCCCAGAGCGAGATGGTAGGCAGGCCGGCGAGCAGGGCCACCTCCCCGAGCACGCCAACGATCCCCACGGGTCCCTCGTACTGCGAGGCTTCCAGGTCCATCCGCTCCCGCAGCGCGGCGTCGTCGGTGGAGGCGCTGACCGGGATGGGGCGGCTGTGCGGTACGTCCGCCAGCAAGGCACCGACCAGGATCACGTAGTCCACCTTCAGCGCTTCGGCGTGCACCAGCAGCTCGGCCGTGTAGGCGCGCCACTTATAGGACGGCTCGGTGCCCTGGACGAAGATGACGTCCACATTCGAGCCCGGGACGCTCGCCTTGAAAATCYGGGTGGACGGCCACTTGATCTTCCGTTCCCCGGAGGCCGTCCGCCGGATGGTGGGCCGGGTGAACTGGAAGTCGTAGTACTCGTCCGCATCGATCGAACCGGCCTTCTTGCCGCCCCAAAGCTTGTTCAGGTACCGCAATGCGTCGCTCGCCGCTTCGCCGGCGTCGTTCCACCCTTCGAAGGCCGCAAGCATCACCGTGATGCGCTGGCCCTCGGGCACGGGCTGCAACAACCGCTCAGGCTCAGGCGTGACGCCCGTGTCCGTGGGGTCTGGCTCGAAGCTATTCATGTCTTCACCCTACTTCCAAGACACGGGGGAGCGCAGGGAGGCGGGCACCGAAGGGCGCCGGAAATTCGCCGACGGCGTAGCCCGGGACGGCGAACCGGGGCCACCCCGTAGACTTGAGGGCATGCGATCCACAGCCTCCCAGCCACTGCTCAAAGCCGCGCTCTGGGACATGGATGGCACGATCGTGGACACCGAACGGTACTGGATTGAAGCCGAACACGCCCTGGTGGCCGCCCATGGCGGAGAGTGGTCGCACGATAAAGCCATGCAGCTCGTCGGGCAGTCGCTCGTCTACTCGGCAGGCATCCTCCAGGAAGCCGGGGTGGAGCTGGAGGCCCGCGACATCATCGATACCCTCACCGGCTATGTCGTCAGCAAGGTCCGCGAGTCCGTGCCCTGGCGTCCCGGCGCGCGGGAGCTGCTGGACGCGCTGCACACGGCCGGCGTCCGCTGCGCCCTCGTAACGATGTCCGAGGCACCCCTGGCCCGCGAGATCGTCGCCAGCCTGCCCAAGCCCTATTTCGAGTTCCTCGTTACCGGGGACACTATCACGCAGGGCAAACCGCACCCCGAGGCCTACCTGAGGGCGGTTGAACTCCTGCAGCAGCACGACCCCGAGCTGGATCACCGCCATTGTGTTGCCCTCGAAGACTCGGAACCAGGAGTCGCGGCAGCGGTGGCCTCCGGCGTCGTCACGGTGGCCATTCCGCATATTGTCCCGCTCGCCGACGACCCGCGCCGCGCCACTTGGGACACCCTGGCCGGACGCACCGTTGCCGATCTGCAGGAACTCATCTCCCTCCGGCACGAATTCGTCGGAGCCGGCCTTGACTGAACCGCAAAACACCCAGCAGAGCACCGAGGAGCGTCCCTTCTCGCTGCGCGGCGGGATCCCGCTCGGCAAGATCGCCGGCATTCCCGTGGTGCTGGCCTATTCGTGGTTCGCCATCGCGGCGTTCACGGTCATCGTCTATGGGCCGGTCCTGGCGCACAACGACCCGCGGCTGGGCGTCAGCGCCTACCTCGTGGCGTTCGCCTATTCGGTGCTACTGCTGATCTCGGTCCTGGTCCACGAACTGGCCCACGCGCTCACCGCACGGATGTACCGCTGGCCCACCCGCAAGATCGTCCTCAACCTCTGGGGCGGCCACACCCAGTTCGAAGACTTCACCGCTTCGCCGGGCAAATCGGTGCTTGTGGCCCTGGCCGGGCCCGCCGCGAACCTCGCCCTCGCCGCCGGCGGCTGGCTGCTGCTCACCGGCGGCCAGCTGGCCGGAGTCGCTGACACCCTGGCGAACATCTTCGTGTGGGCCAACCTGCTGATCGGTATCTTCAACGTCCTGCCCGGGCTGCCGCTGGACGGCGGCCGGCTGGTCGAATCCGCGGTCTGGAAAGCCACCGGCAACCGCGAGAAAGGCACCATCGCGGCAGGCTGGACCGGCAGGATCATCGTGATCGCCATCGCCGCATGGTTCGTCGCGCTGCCGTTGCTCAGCGGCAACCAACCGGACACCTCCCTCATGCTCATCACCGTCCTGGTGGGCGGCTTCCTCTGGATGGGCGCGTCGGCCTCCATTCAGCAGGCCCGGTACCGGAGCCGGCTGCACCTGGTCGACGCCGCCGCCCTCGCCGAGCCGGCCATCGGCCTGCCGGCTACCGCCACCGTCGCTGACGTGCTGCGCTATTCGGGCGCCGGAGTCCCCGCCGTCGTGCTCTACGGTCCGGACGAACGGCCCGCCGCCGTCGTCGACGACGCTGCCGCCGCTCAGGTTCCCGCGGCCCTCGCGGCCGCGACCCCGGCCTCCGCCGTCGCGTACCCGTTGGCTGCCGGCGCCTACGTCAAGGCAACTGACCGCGGGGCCGAGCTGCTGGCCTACCTTGCTCAACTCGAAGGCTCCGACTACGCCGTCGTCGACGACGCCGGAACCGTCACCGGGCTGCTCCGCCAGCTCACCGTCCTGAACGCCCTCACGGGCAAACGGCAGCAAGGAACGGCGGGCGCCCGGGCAGGGACCGAGGGCCGTAATTAGGACCCGAACCGGTAGAGTTACCTGCCGGTCGCGAATTATCCGGCCCACGACCACGGGCCGGCGCCCGCCGCTATCACCGCGGCCGCCCAGCTTTACAGGAGCGAGGAACATTCCATGAGCAGCGACATCCCCGCAGGGGACACCACGAGCACACCCACCACAACGGGCAAGCCGCCGGTGGGCGCAGCCCGGCGCCGCGGACCGTTCCGCGAAGGCGAGCGGGTGCAGCTCACGGACGAACGAGGCCGGATGAACACCATCAGCCTCGAGGCCGGCGGGGCCTTCCACACGCACCGCGGTTTCCTCAACCACGACGAGATCATCGGCCAGCCGGACGGCTCGGTCGTGGTCAACAACGTCGGCCAGCAGTACCAGACCCTGCGACCGCTGCTCTCCGATTTCGTGCTCTCGATGCCGCGCGGCGCCGCCGTGGTGTACCCCAAAGATGCCGGCCAGATCGTCACCATGGCGGACATTTTCCCCGGCGCCCGGGTGGTCGAGGCCGGCGTCGGCTCCGGCGCGCTGTCCATCTCGCTGCTGCGTGCGGTCGGGGACAACGGCTACCTGCACTCATTCGAACGGCGTGAGGAATTCGCGGACATCGCCCGCGGCAACGTCGAGACGATCTTCGGCGGCCCGCACCCGGCGTGGCAGATCAGCCTCGGCGACTTCCAGGAGGAGGTCGTCCGGACGGAGAAGCCGGGTTCCGTGGACCGCGTGGTCCTGGACATGCTTGCCCCCTGGGAATGCCTCGACGCCGTCGCCACCGTGCTGGCTCCCGGCGGCGTCTGGATCAACTATGTCGCGACCGTGACGCAGCTTTCCCGGACCGCAGAGGCCATCCGCGCCGACGGCCGCTTCACCGAGCCGGATGCCTGGGAGTCCATGGTCCGCGGCTGGCACCTGGAGGGCCTCGCCGTCCGCCCGGACCACCGCATGGTGGCGCACACCGGGTTCCTGCTGGTCACCCGCCGGTTGGCCGACGGCGTTACAGGCATCTCGGTCAAGCGCCGGCCGTCCAAGACCGACTTCGACGCCGAGGATGTCAACGCCTGGACCCCGGGCGCCGTCGGCGAGCGGGCAGTGTCGGACAAGAAACTGCGGCGGGCGGCACGCGACGCGATCGCCGGCACGAACGTCAAGGACACCCCCGAGGTTACGAACTAGTCCGCATTTCGGAAGTCTTCAGCGGCGTGCCACCTCTTGGGGCTAAGGTCTTAATAGAGGTACTGAAGGGGCTGATGAACGATGGAGACTCCGAGCAACGACCGTGGCCGCACACCGGCCGAGGAAGAGGCCCTGGCGGCTGCCGCTGCCGGGCGGACCGAGCCGTCGGCGGCCGACGTCGACCGCTTTGCGGACAGTGAACTGTCCGTGGCCGAACGCCAGGTCAACATCCTGCGCGACAAACTCCGCCACATCGACCGTCAACTCGCGGCCGCCACGCAGAACAACTCCAAACTGGTCGGGATGCTGGAAACGGCCAAGGCCGAGATCCTGCGGCTGAAGAACGCCCTGGACCAGGAGGGCCAGCCGCCGTACAGTTTCGGCACGGTCCTGCAGCTCAACCCGAAGCGGCACCCGGCGCCCGGCAACAGCGGGCAGGCCGCCACCGAAGAGTCCGTGGACATCTTCAACGCGGGCCGCAAGATGCGGGTGGGGATCAGCCCGCTGGTCAACCTCAACCAGCTCGCCGTCGGCCAGGAGGTCCTGCTCAACGAGGCCCTGCTGGTGGTGGCCGGGCTCGGCTATGAGCGGGCCGGCGACCTCGTCACGTTGAAGGAACTGCTGGGCTCAGACCGCGCCCTCGTAGTTGGCCGCGCCGACGAGGAGCGGGTGATCCGGCTCTCCGGGGCCCTCCTGGCGCAGAAGCTGCGGGTTGGCGATGCGCTTTCGATCGACACCCGCACCGGGTACGCGCTGGAGAAGATTCCACGGTCCGAAGTCGAGAACCTTGTCCTCGAAGAAGTCCCGGATATCACCTACCAGGACATTGGCGGCTTGGGCCCGCAGATCGAACAGATCCGCGACGCCGTTGAGCTGCCGTTCCTGCACCCCGATCTGTACCGGGAGCACGGGCTCAAGGCCCCCAAGGGCATCCTGCTGTACGGGCCGCCGGGCTGCGGCAAGACCCTGATCGCCAAGGCCGTGGCCAACTCGCTGGCCGCCCGCGCCGCCGAGCGGGCCGGCAAGACCGACATGAAGAGCTACTTCCTGAACATCAAGGGTCCGGAACTGCTGGACAAGTACGTCGGCGAAACCGAACGGCACATCCGGCTGATCTTCGCCCGCGCCCGGGAGAAGGCCTCCGAGGGGAGCCCGGTGGTGGTGTTCTTCGATGAGATGGACTCGCTGTTCCGCACCCGCGGCACCGGCATCTCCTCGGACGTCGAGACCACGATCGTGCCGCAGTTGCTCAGYGAGATCGACGGCGTGGAGCGGCTCGACAACGTGATCGTGATCGGCGCCTCCAACCGGGAGGACATGATCGATCCGGCCATCCTGCGGCCGGGCCGGCTGGATGTGAAGGTCAAGATCCAGCGCCCCGACGCCGAAGCCGCGGCGGACATCTTCAACAAGTACATCACCACGGACCTGCCGTTCCACAGTTCCGACCTCGCCGAGCACGACGGCGATGTCCAGGCCACCGTGGATGCCATGATCCAGCGCACCGTGGAGGCCATGTACTCCACCGAGAAGTCCAACGAGTACCTCGAGGTGACCTACGCGAACGGCGACACCGAGATGCTGTACTTCAAGGACTTCAATTCCGGGGCCGTGGTCCAGAACGTGGTGGACCGGGCCAAGAAGTCGGCCATCAAGGACCTGCTGACGTCCGGGCAGAAGGGGCTGCGGATCGACCATCTGCTGCGCGCCGTCGTCGACGAGTTCCGCGAGCACGAGGACATGCCCAACACCACGAACCCGGACGACTGGGCACGCATCTCGGGCAAGAAGGGCGAACGCATCACGTACATCCGCACCATCGTCCAGGGCAAAGCCGGACAGGAACCGGGGAAGTCCATCGAAACCATGCCCAGCACAGGCCAGTACCAGCACAGGCCAGTAC